>JAHDCL010000002.1:15975-85702 GCA_020629875.1 Hellea sp. | reverse complement strand
ATTTTGTCTCGCGCCGCGCCTTTGATATTGACGGATTGGGCGCAAAACAGATTGAACTTTTTTATGAAAAGGGGTGGGTAAAAGAACCTGCCGACATTTTTAAACTTAACTTTGACGCGATTTCCAAACTGGAAGGCTTTGGCGAAACCTCAGCCAATAATCTTGAAGCCGCTATCAATGAACGTCGTGAAATTCCCTTTGCTCGCGCCCTCTATGCGCTCGGCATTCGTCATGTCGGACAAGGTAATTCTGACCTGATTTCAAAACATTATCTCTCCTGGGAAAAAATGCAGACGGCCTTGTTGGCTGCTAAAGATCATATCGGCGAAGAATGGGCAGACCTCATTTCCATTGACGGTATGGGCGAAGCGGCAGGCGGGTCATTGGTCGACTTTTTCAACGCGCCGCAAAATGCGCAAGTCATCGAAAACTTGCTTCAACATATCACAGTTGTTGACGCCGAAGCACCATCTTCGGACAGTCCCGTTTCCGGTAAGACCGTTGTCTTCACAGGCAAGCTCGAAAAATTCTCCCGTGATGAGGCCAAAGCCAAAGCGCAGAGCCTCGGCGCGAAAGTCTCTGGTAGTGTCTCGGCCAAGACAGATATCCTCGTTGCGGGGCCGGGGGCAGGGTCGAAACTAAAAAAAGCGACGGAACTCGGTGTAAAGACGATGACCGAGGATGAATGGTTGGCGTTGATTGCTTAGCCCGACATGCGTTTCTACTGAACTCGGGACACCCATTTTTAAGGCGGACGCAACCTAAACAAACCTTTTGTAAGGGGCCTCTCGCCCTGTTAGGCTGTCGTATGAGAAATTGTTTATTCCTATCTGCGATGCTGACTTTCAGTGCTGCGTTGCCACAGTCTGCGATTGCACAGCCCTGTACACCCTACAAAGTTGGTGGGTTTACTTTGGGGGAAGCAGCGCCATTGGAAAACCCCAGTAAATTGAGCTGCGTAAAACGAGATAGCAATTCTAAGTGCCTTCTTCGCAAGCATAAATTTTCCAAAAACGGCTTTAAGTACGAGGTCTTACTCACAGCTGACACATTTCATGTGGTTGATATTGTCGGTGAAAATAAAGATTTAACGGGTAATGATGAGGACTTTCAATATTTCGCCAAGTTGATGAAAGAGAAGTATAGTACTCCTGACAGTAGCGGACAGTTTTACACTTATTATTACCCTGAATCGACAAATCCGTTCGGTTCCGGATTGAAAAGAAAATATGTGAAGGACAAAAAAGTTGCAGAGTCTTGGCAAAACCACGTTTGCTGGGGAGAATGTTCTACAAAATCTTTTGATATTGATGGACCGCGTAGCAGTGAGATGGTGAACTATCGGGGAAAGACGATTAAGAGTTGGTCTATCGTTCATGCTCAAGGCAAGGTTCTAGACCCCAATGCGTCCAGTGGTTTATTCCTCAATATGGGACGAACGGCTAAGAAACAAAATATGACCATAAAGGCGGAATGTTCCGCACTGAAGGGTGAAATTGAGCTCAAATCAATCTCAAATAATCGAACAGGCGAGTTTTAATCTCGCCTTTTTAATTTGCCAAATTCCCAACTTGAATCAAGCGTTTATCGGAACGCTATCCGACACAGGCTTGCCAAAGGGCTAATCTGTTGTCAAACTCTCCAAGAAACTAAGGGGATTTCTTATGACACATTTTTTAACGCCTGTTTTGGCTCTCATTTTGTGGTCACTCATCATCTGGTGCGTGATGTATGCGCGCCGCATTCCGGCGATGCAGAAGGCCAAGATTAATCCTGACACCGCGAAATCGCCTGATGGCGCGTGGAAAGGTCAACTTCCTGAGAAGGTTCAAGCCGCGGCGCATAATTATAATCACCTGATGGAACAGCCGACAATTTTCTATGCGCTGATGTTTTATATTGCGCTGACGGGCGGTGAGAGCGGATTGATGAGTTATCTGGCCTGGGCTTATGTGGTTTTAAGAGTTTTGCACAGTCTAGTTCAAATTACCTCGAATAAGGTTATGGTTCGGTTTTCTTTATTCACCTTCTCTACAATCGCTCTAATAATAATGGCATGTGCGCAGGCCGCTAAACTCTTTTAGCTGATTGCACTATTTTTCATGACCGCATCCCATATCGCTGAAAGCGCGATGAAGTCGCAACTTTCATCAGGATCGCGGTCATTATTTAGGTCTGCTGGACTATTTCGGGTAATGATAACACCTATGGGCTGACCGGAATTAGCATCCACAACCGGGCCACCGCTCATACCGGTCACTACCGGTTCGTCGGGTAGCTCGATATGGGCGATCCATGTCCCTGGGTTACGTTCAAAATATACCTTACCGATACGGCTTTCGAGATGGCGCGAGCCGGCAGGGAACCCTCTGCAGACAACTTCCTGTCCGATGGTAGGATCAGCCGGACGCTTGGCAGGTGGAGTGCATCCTAATATGGCAGCGTCCAATCCTTCCGGCCAAGTCATGAAATCTCCGCCCGCAAAAGGAGGCAGCAAGTCATTGGTTTCCGTCATACAGTGCCCGGCGGTAATCCAGCCCTCCCAATGGGCAAAAAAGCTTGCATAGCATTGAAAGCCGCGCTCGTTGTAAAAATGGCGACGAATATCTAACTCTCCGGTGGGTTCCGCTGGGGCGGGGCTCCAGACCCTCGGTGGAAGGCTTCGAGCCGGCGGTTTGGGCTTGCGGCGAAAGAAAGAAAAAAAATTCATAGCCCGTGATACAAAGCCTATGAGATGAAAGCAAAGCTATGTTAGGCTTGGTCTATGAAAAATATTGTTGTGCTACTCACGTTTTTACTAGCCAATTGCACATCTCTGTCTGCAATAGATGGCAGTGCTCCGCCAAAAGCAAAGGCGGACAGTGCTGAACATCATGCCGAGAATGAACCTCGTCCCTATGATAAAGAGGCGGATGCAGAATTGGACATCAATCAGACATTGCTTGCCGCGAAAGAGGAAGAAAAACTCGGCTTACTGATTTTTGGAGCCAATTGGTGTCATGACAGCCGTGCTCTTGCGGCACATTTTGAAAAGCCGCGTTTTCAATCATTGCTACGTAGCCATTATAAAATGACCTATGTCGATGTCGGGCAGAAGAACCGCAATATAGATTTGGCGCGTAAATTTGGTGTTGATGATATTGTTGGCACGCCAACAGTTTTTGTGACGAATCCAAATGGAGACGTTCTCAACTCAGACACAGCCCCAACGTGGCGTAATGCGGCCAGCCGCGATGAGAATTCTGTGTTTGAATATTTTCGGGAGTTCGCGCACCCGAAACCATAGCGTAAATAACGAAGGGGAAAATTATGTTCATTGGGCACTACGGACCGGCGGTCTGGGATACGCAGCGTGGTCATACCAAGCCTCTTTTATCGCTTTGGCAAGGTTTTTTGGCCGTGCAAGCTATGGACCTCACCGCAGGGTTTTTAACCCTCCTCGGAGTTGAAGGGACGCAAATCGTGGACGGTATGCCGGTTTTCCATATTCCTTGGTCGCATTCCCTTTTAGGGGCGCTGGTTATCGCAATGTTAGCGGGACTGACCTTTAGGGCGCTAAAGCCGTCTATTGGTAGGAGAGGGTTTTGGGTGGTGGCTTTTTTGGCCTTTAGTCACTGGCCATTGGATTTGCTTGTTCACCGCCCCGACCTGCCGATTTATCCCGGCGGAGACTATATGATGGGGTTCTCGCTGTGGAATTTTGCTTGGCCAAGCTATCTTGTGGAAGTTTTATTATTGGGTGGAGCTTTACTGTGGTGGCTTAAGGTAACAAACGGCCCGCGCTGGACGGTTTTCGCAACCTTTTTTCTTTTTGCTTTTATGTGCTTACTCCATTTTGTCGCCATCACAGCTGTGACGCTGCAGGTTCAAAGCGGGAGTTTCGACCCGACCAGTCAGCCTCACGGACCAATGGCCGGGGTCATGATGATTTCTGCTGTTCTTTTATTGGCGCTCTTCATTGGCTTGATTGAGAGAAAGCGGGTCCCAATGTTCAGTCAAGAGAATCGGGTTTGATCTTTTCGGGTAAAGAGTAGGCCTCGCTCTCACGAGCTTTGGCGGACTTGAAAGCTCTTCCTGTCATAACAGCGTCCTTACCAAACTTCTCACGGGCTTTATCTGTAGCCCGCTCCGCCATGCCGCGCCTAACTGCTGCGGGATCTAAGAGATCGCCGCTGTCGCCTACGGGTGGAGAGAGTCCTGAAATCCCAGCTCCAATCAAACGGAAATGACGGCCATTTGCCTCCTTTTCCAATAGCGGCACACAGGTTCTGAAGATCACGTCGGCGAGCTGTACGGGCTGGGGTAGGGTACGTCGGCGGGTGATGGTCTCAAAGCTGCTAGTCTTGAGTTTCATTGTTACTACTGTACCCGCGAGGTTCTTGGATTTGCTACGGTCCGCGGTCTTTAGGCAAACCTGCCATAACCTATCTTTCAGTGTTTCCAGGTCTGAGATGTCCTCATTAAATGTGGTTTCGGTGGAGACAGTTTTGCGCTTGCTTTCTCGCTTTACCATTCTGTTATCTTCGGCGCGTGAGAGCCTCGCCAAATGAAGCCCCATATCCCCGAAATGTGCCGCCATTTTTTTGTCGCTCCAGCGCCGCACGTCTGAGATTTTGTTAAGGCCTTGCTTCGCCAAACTATTCGCAAATGCCGGACCCACACCATAAATGAAGCCTACCGGCTTATCCGCAAGAAAATCCAGTGCCTCAGCTTGGCCCAGTACGGCAAAACCGTTTGGCTTGTCCAAATCTGAAGCGGTTTTTGCTAAGAATTTGTTATATGAGAGTCCAACGGAGACTGTAACGCCGACCTCTCTCAAAATATCATTTTGGAGTTTAATGAGGCTTTGGCTTGGCATCCTGCCATGTATTCGTTCTGTCCCCGATAGATCCAAAAAGGCTTCGTCAATTGACAAGGGTTCAACAGCAGGGGTCAAATCGCGCATCATTTCGCGTATGATGGCTCCATCACGCGCATATTTGCTCATGTCACCTCGGACAACAACGGCGTCCGGACAGAGTTTCAGGGCTTTGAACATCGGCATGGCCGAATGGACCCCGTAAATTCTGGCGTGATAGCAGGCGGCGGAAACTACTCCTCTGCGGCCTCCACCAACAATCACTGGCTTGTTACGAATTGCGGGGTTGTCTCGCTTTTCTACGGAGCAAAAGAAGGCATCACAATCCACATGGGCAATGGATAGCGTGTTCAGTTCAGGGTGGGAAAGTAGGCGGCTTGAACCACATTCACTGCAGATATCTCCTTGCTCCTCGGAGGTGCAATCACGACATAATTTGGTCATATTAGTTGGCGTAATCATAATAGCGCGGGAAATAAAATTCATGACTCCTTAAGTTTGTTCGCATTATGTTCTAAAGTTGGTGATCTGTAAAATACGAATTATGGTTAACCCAACCCTAAAACGGAACAAACCGAAAGTTAAGGATATGGTGTCATAGGGTGTGTGTAAAAATTACAAATCGTAGGCAACGTCCTACAAAATGGTGAACCGGGAATATGTTACAAATCATGCCGAAAAAAGTCCTCATCGTTGAAGATAATGAGCTGAACATGAAGTTGTTCGCCGACCTGTTAGAAGCGCATGGCTATGAGACACGCCAAACAAGAGAAGGTCTTAAAGCTATAGGCATCGCGCGCAGCTTTAATCCTGACCTGATTCTTATGGACATTCAGTTGCCGGAAGTCTCTGGCCTGGAAGTGACCAAATGGATTAAAGATGATAAAGCGCTGGCCGATATTCCGGTCGTGGCGGTGACAGCGTTTGCTATGAAGGGCGACGAGAAACGTATTCGCGATGGAGGGTGCTCGGCTTACATTGCAAAGCCGATTACGGTGACTTCATTTTTAGAAACGGTTCGTAAGTTCGTCGAAGCCGCTTAGGCGAGAGGGCTTACTATGTCCGCTCGAATTCTAGTTGTTGACGATCTGGCGCCAAACCTCCACCTTTTAGAGGTTAAGCTTCAAGCAGAATATTATGACGTATTGACCGCAAAAAGCGGTTATCAGGCATTGGAAATCGCCGGTAAGGAAAAGCTGGATCTTATCCTTATGGACGCCATGATGCCGGGCATGAACGGCTTTGAAGCCTGTGAAAAGCTGAAACAAAATCCCGAGACATGGCATATTCCAGTAATAATGGTGACGGCGCTCGAGGAAACGAAAGACAGAATTCGGGGCCTTGAGGCTGGAGCGGATGATTTCATTACAAAGCCCATTGATGATTTTAACTTGATGGCGCGAGTACGCTCTCTGTTACGCCTGAAGATGGTGACGGATCAATTACTTAGTCACACAGGGCATACGCGCTCAAATTCGCGTCCTCTGCTGGAGCGAATTCAGCAAAAGAATGGTAATATTCTATTGGTTGAAGACCACAAATTGCGCGCGGAAAAAATCGCAGCTCCGCTGGAAAAAAATCATAAAGTGTTTACTGAGGCTGACCCTGTTAAAGCGCTGCGGCGTGCGAAAACAGGCGTAGACCTCATTATTGTTAGTCTTGTCTCGGACGGCTTTGATGGCTTGCGCGTATGCGCGAGTTTGAGGTTCAACGAAGCTAGTCGAGAGATTCCTATCCTCGTTGTTGGTGATCCCGAAGATGAGCAACGCTTGATTCGTGCTTACGATATTGGGATCAACGACACGCTGATGAGACCTATAGAGTTGCAGGAAATGCAGGCGAGGGTGAGCACACTTTTGCGCCGTAAGTTCTACGCAGATAGTCTGCGGGAAAACTTTAACGAAAACCTTGAAATGGTCGTGGCCGATCCGCTGACCGGATTGGGTAATCGTCGATATTTCAACCGAGCGATTGACCCGTTTTTCGGTGCACTTGAAGATAAAGGCGAGGCCTTTTCTATCATGGTTTTCGATATCGATCACTTCAAACGCGTCAATGATATTTTGGGCCACGATATGGGCGACCAAATATTGAAAGAGGTTGCCACCCGTCTGGTGACCCATATGCGCGCCGTGGATGTTGTCAGCCGTTATGGCGGAGAAGAATTCATGATTGCCATGCCAAAAACAAGCGAAGATGAGGCGCTCATCGCTGCCGACCGTGTGCGTAGTCTCATTGCCGGAACTCCCATATATGTGGATGGGCAGGCCTTGCATATTACATTGAGCGCTGGGGTTGCTGAAGTTGACAAAGGCGAAGACTTAAGAGGTGTTTTCAAGAGAGCAGACACTGCTCTCTACAAAGCAAAACAAGCCGGGCGCAATAGGGTAGTATCCGCCAAGAGTTCTGGCAAAAAGGCGGCTTAATGCGCCTCGCGGCACAGCATTTAAGCAGATAAGGGCTTATGGCGCCCGAAACTTACTCAACTGGATAATCTCAGCGGGCCACGAGCTGTTTCTTATCGCGCGCCTGAAAATTTTATGTTTTTCAGAGTGCAAGGCATCTTTCTTTCCCCGATGCTGCAAACTTTAGCCCGGACATTTGTTCCGGGCTTTTTTTGCTTTAACGCATAAAAAAACCGCCCAGAAGGACGGTTCGTTTTAGGTCTAATCGGGTAGATTACTTAATCTTACCTTCTTTGAAATCGACGTGCTTACGCGCGACGGGGTCGTACTTTCTTTTGACCATTTTTTCAGTCATCGTACGAGAGTTTTTCTTGGTCACATAAAAGTAACCTGTTCCGGCTGTGCTATTCAGGCGGATTTTAATTGTGGTTGGCTTCGCCATGGCTCAGGACCTCTTGTTAATTCTAAGCGCGCGGATTAGGGCAGATAGTCTGCCGTGTCAACACGCCAATTCATCGAGATGGAAATGTATCCGTCAGAAACTTTCCATATCTCGCGTGAGAGAAAAAAATATGGGGGGGCGGGCGGTTGTGGCTTAGATATTGTTGTAAGACCTTCAGCATCATTTGGGTTGCGCGTTGGAGTTCTAAGTTCCAAATTTCGTCGAAAGTAAACCATCCAACATTCAAGAGCTCTGCACTATCTTCGATTAAAGGCAGCTCGGGCGTTTCTAAGCGCTTCTGGAAGAACCAAGCATCGAATCGCTTGTGCCTATGAGGCGGCGTAATAGCCCGTCCAAAGACCTCAATGCCGTCCAAGCTGGGTTTCAAATTTGCTTGGCGAAAAGCATCCCAAGAAGGATGGTTGATGTTTCGGCTTGTTGCGCCGCGGGAGCCCAGCATCAGGGATGTTTCTTCATAGGTTTCTCGCACAGAAGCCAGAACAACAGCGCGGGCTTTGCGGGGCGAATAAGCAGCTTCTAGAATGCTTTCAGTTCGAGGAGATAATTCGCCGGCATAATCGACATAGTTATCACCACGGTCCACGCGCCCGCCCGGAAAAACGTAAACGCTGGGCATGAAATCATGTCGAGACGATCGTTGCCCCATCAATATTCGCGGATTATCCTTGGGGCCGTGAGTGAGAACAATAGTTGAGGCGATTCGGGGGCGCACAGCTCGCTTTAGCTCCTGGCGTTTTAGCCTTTCCTTATCTGTCATGCGGATTTCACCCATAGACTTTGGGGAAAGGTCCTTCATCTGCGTCGTCTCCCGCGATTTTGCTTTGGCCGGGATGAGCCGCCACGATGATGCCCGCGTTTTGGCTTCTTACCGGGTTCCGGTTTCGTCAAAATTTCAAAAATAAGGCCCCCGGTCACGGGCGTGGCCTCAACAAGTTTGACCTTTATTTGCCGTCCAAAGCGATAGGTGCCGCCTGTCTCTGAACCGATGAGAGCTTTCCGTTTTTCATCGAAGACAAAATACTCGCGACCTAAACTTCGCGAGGGGATAAGGCCATCTGCGCCAGTTTCATCCAACGTAATGAAAAGTCCAAACTTCGTGACGCCAGTAATTCGAGCATCAAAATGAGCTCCAACCCGTTTTTCGAGGAAGGCAGCGATATAGCGGTCCTTGGAATCACGCTCGGCCTTCATAGCTCGGCGTTCTGTATTGGAAATATGCTCGCTGATTTCTTTCAAGCGCGAAGCCTCAGAGGCGCTTGTACCATCCTCACCAAGGTCAAACGTGTCTATCAAGGCTCGGTGCACCACTAAGTCCGCGTAACGCCGAATCGGGGAGGTGAAATGGGCATAATGGGTGAGGTTCAATCCAAAGTGACCTTTGGGGTCTGGATCGTAAATGGCCTGGCTTTGACTTCGGAGAACGGACATTCCCACAGTCTCTCCCAATCCCTTATCTTCGGCTTGCTTGAGGAGGGTATTGAGCCGTTTCGTACTCGCCCGTTCTCCCAAGGCCCACTTTAAACCGAGGGCGGGAAGGAAGTCTGATAATCCCTGTAGCTTCTCTCGAGAGGGCGGTTCGTGGACGCGAACGATTGTGGTAACACCTTTTGCACCTAGGGCTTCGGCAGCGGAGACATTGGCTTGTACCATAAACTCTTCTACCAGCTTATGGGCGTCAAAGCGGTCGCGAATTGTGATCTGTGTGACGTCGCCGTTCTCATTCACATGGACACGACGTTCGGGCAATTCTATTGCGAGAGGTGCGCGATCATTTCGGGCTTTGCGCAGGGCTTTGTAGGCGCTGAAGATATCGTTCAAAATATCGGCTACTGGGGCGGCGGCTTCGCCGGGGTTGCCTGTGAAAGCTTCTTGGGCTTGCGCGTAGGTGAGGCGTGCATGGGACCTCATGATGCCACGATGAAATTTATGCGAACGTTTAACACCGTTCTTATCAAAAATCATATTCACGGCCATACAGGCACGGTCTTCGTGAGGTCTAAGCGAGCACAGATCAGAGGATAGTTCGTGTGGAAGCATAGGCTCAACGCGATCCGGCAGGTAAACAGAGTTGCCTTTTTCCCTTGCTGTCCGATCAAGCGGGCTGTCGGGTGTTACGAAAGCCGCGACATCCGCAATGGCGACCCAAACATCCCATCCGCCATTTTTTATGGGGCTCGCGGTGATGGCATCGTCGAAATCTTTGGCGTCAACAGGGTCGATGGTAACAAGAGGAAGGTGCCGTAAGTCTTCGCGATACTTTGATAATTTAGGAAGTTTAAGAGATTTGGCTTCCGCAATAACGTCCTCAGGAAACCCTATCGGGATCTCATGCTCGTAGAGTGAGATGAGCGAAGCCGCTTTGCCGCCATCTGCCGACCCAATCGTTTCAACAATTTCTGCGACTCGCAAATCACCTTGGTTCCGGCGGGTAGATTGAAACCAAATGAGGTCATTGTTGTTGGCGCCCTCAGGGACTTTGGCGGGTTTGTAGTCATGGCGTGACTTTTTATCCACGGGCTGGATACGCCAGCCACGACCACCTTGATAAAGGATGCCCAGATGCTTTGACGGGCCCGCGCCTAAGCGTTTCATAACTTGAGCTATGATGACCCCATTTTGCTTTTTGATGCGGCAGAGTGCACGTCCGCCAACGCCCACTGTTGCGGCGCGATGTCCTTTAGCTTTTTTGGATATGGGGCCCTCGCGAACGATAACTTTTGGGGCAGGGCCATCTTGTTTCCAAACCTCCGGCTCGCCGACCATGTCACCATGTTCGTCAAGTCCGGTGACGCGAATGACCATTACGCCGGGCAAGTCATCCGCTTCCCGAAAAGTCTTGTTTTTAGATTTCTTGAGCACGCCCTCATCAACCATCTCGCGCAGGAGTTGGCGAAGCACGCGGCGATCTTCGCCTTTAACGCCTAGCTGGCGCGCGAGGGCTTTATTATCAAACCTATCCGGTTGGCCGCTGACGGCTTTCAAGATGCTGTCGCGACTCAAATCCATATTTTTATTATAAACCTATTTTTCAGCTGCCGTCTTCTTTGGGGCAGCTTTCTTTTTTGTCGCCGTCTTTTTCTTCGTGGCTGGTTTCTTCTTCTTCGCGGGCGCTTTTCGCTTTTTCTTGGCTGGGCTTTTGGCGACCTTTGCAGCAATATATTCTAACGCCATTTCCATGGTTACGTCCGCAGGCTCCGTTCCTTTGGGCAGGGTAGCGTTGATTTTTTCATATTTAACATAAGGACCATAGCGCCCTGACATAATTTGAACGGGCTTCTTATCTTCTGGGTGCTTTCCAAGGTCTTTAACAACCGTTCCCCCGCTTCTTCCACGTCCAGGGTTGGCGATTTTATCAGCAATTCGGGCGACAGCGTCGTTCATGCCAATTGTGAACATCTCTTCTGGGTCCTTAATGCTCACATAGGTCGTGTTGTGCTTAAGGTAAGGGCCAAAACGTCCAAGCGCAGTAATGATTTGGTTCCCGTCATCTGGGTGAGAGCCAATTTTCCGGGGTAAGTTGATAAGACGCAAGCCTTTTTCTAAGTCCATGAGATCGTAAGGCCACGTCTTTGGAAGGCTTGTGCGTTTAGGTTTTTTCTCGGTTTCCATTTCAACATAGGGGCCGAAACGACCTGTTTTGAGGACAATATCCTTACCTGTTTCGGGATGTTGTCCAAGAATTTTATCTTCCGCGGGAGCATCAGCTTCATCGCCGCCAAAGGGGCGGGTGAACTTACATTCAGGGTAGTTTGAACAGCCCACAAAGGCGCCAAATTTACCTAGCTTCAGGCTTAGTTTGCCATCGTCACAACTTGTGCACTTGCGTGGGTCAGATCCGTCTTCTTTGTCTGGGAAGACAAGGGGGCGTAGGGCGTCATTCAGGGCGTCGAGCACATGAGTAACTCGCAGCTCCTTGGTTTCGTCGACAGAGGCGGAAAACTCATTCCAAAAATCATTGAGAAGCTTTTTCCACTCCAAATCACCAGAAGAGACTTTATCAAGACGTTCTTCGAGGTCAGCTGTGTAATTATATTGGACATATTTCCCGAAGAAGTTTTCGAGAAAAGCGATTAACATCCTGCCTTTATCTACAGGTGTGAAACGACGTTTATCCAAGGTCACATAACCGCGATCTTGCAGAACTTTCAGGATTGAGGCGTAGGTCGATGGACGGCCAATACCAAGTTCTTCCATGCGCTTAACAAGGCTGGCTTCGGAGTAGCGCGGCGGCGGTTGCGTAAAGTGCTGTTCTGTTTTGACGTCTTTTGCATTAACCGTATCGCCCTTTACCACAGGCGCAAGCGTCGCGTTATCATCCTCGGCGTCGTCGTCGCTTTTCGGCTTTGTTTCTTCATATAGTTTGAGGAATCCATCAAAACGAACCACCTGACCCGTCGCGCGAAGGCCAACTGTGTTGTCATTATCGGCCATTTCAATGGTTGTGCGTTCCAATTTGGCAGACGACATTTGAGAGGCCATGGCGCGTTTCCAAATCAGCTCATAGAGCTTTTTCATATCACCAGAGAGTTTCAGGCTATCAGGCGTGCGGCTAAAGCTGGTCGGGCGGATAGCTTCGTGAGCTTCCTGTGCATTTTTGGCTTTGGATTTGTAAACGCGGTGTTGTCCCGGCAAGTAATTCTCACCAAATTCCTTATCGATTGTCGCGCGGCAGTCGCTAATGGCTTCTCCGATCATCGAAATACCATCAGTTCGCATATAGGTTATGAGGCCGGTGGTTTCTCCGCCGATATCTACCCCTTCATATAACATTTGTGCTGTCCGCATGGTTTGGGTGGCCGAAAACCCAAGTTTGCGAGAGGCTTCTTGTTGAAGCGTTGATGTCATAAAGGGGGCCTGCGGGTTTCTGGTCAGTGGCTTGGCTTCGACGGAGACGACCGAGAGGTCGGCTGCATCGACGGCAGCTTTTGCTTTGGCAGCATCATCGGCGTTGGCGAGTGAAAACTTGTCGAGCTTTTTGCCGTCCAGTGAAACTAATCTAGCAGGGAAGTCCCCACCTTTGCTGTTCTTCATCACGGCATTGAGTGACCAATACTCACGAGCATCAAATTTCTCAATTTCGGTTTCTCGCTCACAGATGAGGCGAAGGGCAACAGATTGAACGCGTCCAGCAGAGCGCGCCCCTGGAAGCTTGCGCCAGAGTACGGGGGAGAGAGTGAATCCTACAAGATAGTCGAGTGCACGGCGAGCAAGATACGCCTCAACCAACTCCATATCAATTTGACGAGGATTCGCTATGGCATCGGTAACGGACTTTTTTGTAATAGCGTTAAAGACGACGCGTTCGACTTCTTTGTCCTTAAGGTTGTTCTTTTTCTTTTTCGACAGAACATCCAGTAAGTGCCACGAAATCGCTTCTCCCTCTCTATCCGGGTCAGTTGCCAGAATGAGTTTGTCTGACTTTTGAAGCGCGGCCTCTATATCTTTGACACGTTTCTTGGACTGCGTGTCGACGGCCCATGTCATTTCGAAGTCGTTTTCAGGATCAACAGAACCATTTTTACTGGGCAAGTCGCGAATATGACCAAAGCTCGCTAGGACTTTATAGTCCTTACCGAGATATTTTTCGATCGTTTTTGCTTTAGCCGGTGATTCGACGATGACAAGATTCATGCCTGAGACTTCCAAATGTAGCAGCGCCGGAAGGCTTTGAACCATCCGGCGTGACTTAAAAACAGCGCTCATTTGGGCGAAGGGCTTCAGATTGTCAACCTCAGCACGGCATATGGGACAAAAATGACTTGCAATTTAAAAACTAAAAATTATATATATGCACTTATAGGTAGCAATTAAAGGGTTGGCGATGACAGCAGTGAAAGTACCAAAAGATGTGATTGCGATCCCTCCGGAAACCGCACAACTTTATATCATACAAATGCTGGACGAATTGTCTCTCATGGCAAAAACATTTGGATTAAACGAAATGGCATCTCTTCTTAAAGCAACATCAGCTGCGTCAAAGCTCGAACGGCCCTTATAAATTTAATGCTATGGCGACGCGGCCATCGGGCTCCACAATAGCGTCGCCGTTCAATTCCATTTCCAAAAGTGCTGCGGTTGCAACGGCTATGCTAAGCCCGCTTTGCCTAATAACTTCATCACGAGGCGCGGGAGTTGGCGAGAGAAGGTTTGTTAGGGTCACGCGCGCTTTATCTATCTCAGCTTTTGCATTTTTCCAGTCAAAGCGAGGGGCTTCATAGTTCTCTCTCGTTTCCATCATATGTCTTTGTCCAATATCTTGGAGGCAATTTATGATGTCTTCGGTATTCTCAATCAGGGCGGCGCCCTGCTGGATGAGTCTGTTGCAGCCCTTTGTTCTTGGGTCGAGTGGAGAGCCAGGTGCAGCCATGACTTCTCGGTTTTGCTCCGTCGCATAGCGGGCTGTAATAAGAGTTCCTGACCGTTCGGCAGCCTCTATAACGACGACCCCCATTGAAAGACCAGAGATGATACGGTTTCTACGAGGAAAATCTCTTGCGGTCGCGCGATACCCGATGGGGCTTTCGGATATGATGGCGCCGCGATCGGCCATCGCCTCATATAGCTCTGTATTTTGGCGAGGGTAGATGTGGTCCACGCCGCCGCCCAATACGGCCGCAGTGCCTGTATCAATTGAGCCCGCATGGGCGCTGGCATCGATGCCGCGGGCAAGTCCAGATATAATTGTGTAACCCGCGGCGCCAAGCTCACAAGCAATTTGACGCGCGAAACGTTGCCCAATTGCCGAGGCATTTCTCGAGCCAACAATGGCGACGCAGGGTTTATCCAGTATCTCTGTTTGCCCTTTCAGGAAAATGATTGGCGGAGGAGGATCAATGGCGGCTAGATATTTTGGGTAACTTGGCTCACAGCTTGCAAGTATTTTGACTCCAAGCCGCTCAGCTAGATCCATCTCTGCTTCAACAGCTTCGGCACTGGGCACAACCGCATCTTTGCGCCGGATGATTGTGGGCAACGCCTCAATTGCGGCGGCGGCGGTTTTGTATCGTTCTAATAAGTTGCTAAAAGCAACAGGCCCTACGCGAGGGGTGCGAGAAAGTCTTAACCACTCACGTTTTTCGTTGAAGCTCAGCTCTCGCAAAATTGTTAGTCTTTCTTGCCAATACGAGATTCTGTACCTTGCAGAATTCGTCCAATATTTTCAGCGTGTCGGATATATATAATCACGGCCATGACTGCCGCCATCATCGCGATATTTACATAGCCCATCATGAGGGCGATTAGAGGGGCTGAACCTGCGGCAGCGAGCGCTGATAAAGAAGAGATACGGGTGATGAAGGCACAAGCGAGCCATATCGCGCCGGCAATCAATCCAATAGGCCAAGCTGTAGCGAGAAGGCCGCCAAAAAAAGTGGCCACACCTTTTCCACCCTTAAATTTTAGCCAGACAGGGAAGCAGTGTCCAATGAGGGCTGCTGCACCCGCAAACAACCCGATAGGGCTTCCGAAAAAATGATTGAAAAGCAGTGCGGCAACACCAGCCTTACCTGCATCAAGAAGAAGTGTGATGAAGGCGATATCTTTTCGGCCTGTTCGCAATACATTTGTTGCCCCAATATTTCCTGAGCCGATCTTCCGAATGTCGCCTTGCCCGCTCGCGCGCGCGATTAATAATCCAAAAGGGATAGACCCCAAAAGATAACCACCAATGAGTGCGTAAATTATCGGCATTGAGAACATAATGTGAACATATCTCTGTTAGAGGGAGGAGTCAAATACAACCTGACCCTTGCTGATTGTTTTTAAGTTTCGCCCTGTCATGCGGCGCCCATCAAGAGGCGTGTTCTTAGAACGCGACAAGAGGGCGTCGCTATCGCACACCCAGGGGGCGTTGGGGCTAAAGATTACCAGATCTGCAGGAGCGCCGCGCGCTATGCGGCCGCTCTTTAATCCCAGTAAGTTTGCTGGATTAACCGTTACCGCGGCCAGGAATGCCATTAGATCGAGGCGCCCATCGGCGACTTGAGATAATCCCGCAGCGAGTAAAAGCTCGAGCCCAACGGCTCCTGTGGAGGCCTCTGCATAGGGGAGGCGTTTTTCGCCTGCTGGGCGAGGGTCGTGGTCTGATACAATGACATCAATCGTGCCGTCATTTATGCCCTCTAGTAAGGCGAGCCGGTCACTTTCCTCGCGCAAGGGCGGGTCAAGTTTGGCAAAGCTCCGATAGTCTCCGATATCCACCTCATTGAGCGCGAGATGATTAATGCTCACTGAGCATGCAATTTCCAGATCACGAGACTTGGCGCGACGAACAACATCCAATGCTTCGGAAGAAGAAATCATATCAATGAGCAGTCTCCCGCCTGTCAGTTCCGCCAGAGCGACGTCGCGTTCTGCCATGATGCGTTCAGCGGCGGCGGGCGCACCCGTTAGTCCCAAGCGTGCAGACAGGTCACTTTCATGAGCAACTGCATTTTTTGACAGAGATGGCTCTATAGCGCGATTTGCAATAAGTGCATTGAAACTGGCTGAATACGACAGTAGGCGCCGCATAGTTTGAGCGTCAGCGATTGGCGCTTTTCCGTTGGAAAACATGACTGCGCCCGCTTCTGACATGAGCCCAATTTCGGTGAGGCTCTTCCCGTCCAATCCTTTTGTCAAAGCGCCGGCCGCATAAACACTCACGGGGGCGGTTTCAGCGCGGCGGGTAATGAAGTCGACGAGAGACATGTCGTCAATAACAGGGTCCGTTTCCGGCATGATGACGATAGAAGTTATTCCGCCTGCTGCCGCGGCCTTAGCCGCCGTCGCGATGGTCTCGCGATTTTCGCGGCCTGGTTCACCAGTGGACACGCGCATGTCGATGAGGCCAGGGGCGCATATATGTCCATCAGCATCAATGATGTCCCCTGACGGAGCGATGTCTGGCCCGAAATCTGTAATCTCTCCGCCGGTTACGAGGATTGTTCCGTGTTCGTCATACCCAGTCGCTGGGTCCATAATGCGAGCGTTTTTAATGGAGAGAGTGCTCATCGTGTTAGGTCCTGAGCTTCTGAGAGAGCGTGAAGTATGCCCATTCGCATAGCCACGCCCGTTTCAACCTGTTGGGTAATCAGGCTTATGTCGGGGTCATCGGCAACATCTGAACTGATTTCTACTCCGCGGTTCATTGGACCGGGGTGCATCACTAGCGCGCCTTCTTTTGCATAGGCGAGCTTCGAGCGATCTAGGCCATGGAAGTGGAAGTACTCTCGTTTCGAGGGGACAAAGGCGCCGCTCATTCTTTCCAGTTGCAGCCGCAGCATCATGACAACGTCACAGCCTTTAAGCCCAGATTCCATGTCGTGGAAAATATCAACGCCCCATTTATCGGAATCTGTCGGCAAGAGCGTGGGGGGACCAACGAGCCGTACCTCTGCGCCCAGCATGTTTAAGAGTTTAACATTTGATCGCGCGACGCGTGAATGCAGGATGTCTCCGCAAATCGCGATGCGTAATCCATCGATTTGACCATCAAAGGCTTGGCGTAGCGTAAGGGCATCCAGCAAGGCTTGCGTAGGGTGTTCATGCATGCCGTCTCCTGCGTTAACGACTGAGCATGACACTTTCTGGGAGAGTAGGGCGGGGGCACCGGAAGAGCCATGGCGAACAACAAGTATATCGGGGTTCATCGCATTGAGTGTTGCGGCTGTGTCCAACAAGGTTTCGCCCTTTTTGACCGAACTACTCGCAATTTGCATTGAGATAACATCCGCGCCAAGGCGCTTGCCGGCAAGTTCAAAGCTCTTTTCGGTACGGGTTGAGTTTTCAAAAAAGACGTTAATGAGCGTTTTGCCCTTGAGAACAGAGCGATCTGGGTTTTTTTGAACGTTTAAATCGAGATAATGTTCTCCAAGAGACAAAAGTGTTTCGATGTCGGGGCGGTGAAAATCGTCGATGGATAGGCAATGAAGTTTTTCGAAAGCGTATCCAAAAGAGGATGCTGAGGGCGTTTTAGAAGGAAAGAAGTCATCTGGCGTGAGGTGATGATCATATTCTCTCGCCGTTTCAATGACGTCGTTCCAGTGTTTTTGAGGAATTGTCCCGGAGTCGTACCAGCCCTGTATTGTAGTCGCTGCTTTGTCCAGCGCTCGTGCGGCAGGGCGGATGCCGCCAAATATATCGTCAATGATGGATCTCGAATATGGCATAGGCGGTCTGTACGAAAAAATCGTACAGAGTCAAGGGCTGTAGAGTTTTTCTCTCTGTCAATGCCAATTACTCACAAGAAATTTCTCATAATGTGGATAAGTTGCGGCGCATACGATTGAAATTTTTGTTGGATGTGCTATCCAGAATAAGACGCGAAGAGGAGCTGCACTGAGGCGGTAAAACCGAAACCATCTAAGCTGATGGATGAGGGGACACACAAATCAGGTAAGGTGATGATCCTTTAGCGACAGAGCCCGCCGAGTTAATCTGTGAGCGCGAAATTGGAAACAAGATCGTGGAACAGGATAAGTCGCGGGCTTTCTGCTGTCTGCGACTCAGATGTGTGGTTTAGGCGCGTAACCGGTCCAAGACGCCCTGAAGAATATAGCTTGCTGCAAGTTTATCGACATTTTCTTTGCGCTTTTTGCGGCTCATGTCAGCTTCTAGCATGCCGCGCGTTACGGCCATCGTCGAGAGTCGTTCGTCCCACAAGAAAATGGGTATGTCGTTCAGCTTTAGTAAATTTGTACAAAAGTCTTTTACCGATTGCGTTCGCGGCCCGTGTGTGCCGTTCATGTTTACAGGTAGGCCCACGATTAGCGCCGAAATCTCGTTTTCTGCGTAGATTTTCATAAGATGCGCAGCATCCAGTGAAAATTTTTCTCGGCGTATAGTCTCAAGCGGTGTCGCGATGAGGCGCGTTCGGTCGCTAACAGCTAATCCAAGCGTTTTTGTTCCTGGGTCAAGGCCGAGTAAGGCGCCTTTCGTTGCCCGTAGTCCATCTAAGGTTATCATTGACATGTGCGCGGCTTTAACGGTGCGAGAGCTGTTTCGCAAGCTGCTAGTCTTGGTGTCCGGCGGTAAGAAAATGCCGCGACTGCGTTAGCAGACGCGGCTAGGTTCGGGAAGCCTTAGGACAATAATAGGGTTATGCCTTAAAGCGTCTCAAACCAATGCTGAAAATTGGCTCAATATGGGCAGGCATCGTAAGAGCGGAGTGCCGCCACAATTACTTCTCTAAGGTGTTGCATGACCCTGAGATGTGATAATGGTCACATCTCAGTTCTAATTATCTCACGCGCTGCGTGACAATGTTTTCGAGGTACTCTTGGCGTCCAGACACAGGCTTCGGCGAGGCATTTTCCTTGAGGCAGTGGTTTGCCATGTCATCAAGCGAAGCCTTGCCGTCCATCATCTGTTTGCCAATGCCTGTGCTCCAGCCTGAATAGCGGCTATCCTTAAAGGCCTGGAGTTGGTCATTTTCTATCATCGCTGCTGCATTCATGAGCGCTCGAGCGAGTAAGTCCATGCCTCCAATGTGGCCATGGAATAGGTCTTCAGCATCACAGGATTGACGTCGTACCTTGGCGTCGAAATTTGATCCACCATTTTTAAAGCCGCCACCTTTGAGAATGTAATACATAGCGAGTGTTGTCTCGCGCAGATCGTTAGGGAACTGATCAGTATCCCAACCATTTTGCGGGTCACCGCGGTTAAAGTCGATGGAGCCGAAAATGCCAAAGGCATTTGCCATTTCGATTTCGTGCTCAAACGCGTTCCCTGCAAGCGTTGCATGGTTTGGCTCGATATTGACGCCAATTTCATTCTCCAGACCATGTTCTTTCAAGAAGCCATAAACTGTGCCTACATCGCGGTCATATTGATGTTTGGTTGGCTCATGTGGTTTTGGTTCAATCCAGAGGTCTCCCTGAAAGCCAATTTTATACTTATGCTCAACCGCCATGTTCAAGAAGCGTCCAAGTTGTTCCATCTCGTGGCCAACATTCGTATTCAGGATGGTGTCATAGCCTTCGCGACCGCCCCAAAACACATAGCCTGCGCCGCCTAGACGATGTGTGGCTTCCATCGCATGCTTAACTTGCAAGGCTGCGAAAGCGGCGACATCGGGGTTCGGGTTGGTTGAAGCTCCTGCCATGAAGCGCGGATGGGAGAACATATTGGCTGTACCCCAAAGGAGCTTGGTTGTGCCTGCATCCATCTTAGCTTCAATCTTATCAACGATCGCCGCGAGGTTTTCGACATGCTCCTTGGGGGTGGACGCTTCTGCCATAATATCTACATCGTGGAAGCAGAAGAAAGGCTGTCCAAGTTTTTCAAAAAAACTGAACGCCGCATCGAGCTTAGCTTCCGCGGCGGCTTGATCATTTGCGCCCTGTAACCAAGGACGAGCAAATGTGCCAGCGCCAAAGATGTCATGCCCATCCCAACAAAAATTATGCCAGTAGCACACTGCGACGCGAAGATGCTCTTCGATGGTCTTGCCCAGCACTTTTTTCTTAGCGTCATAATATCTGAAGGCGAGCGGGTTGGTGCTCTCTGGGCCTTCAAATTTTATGGGGTCGATGTGGTCGAAATATCCGCTCATGAGGTGAACTCCTTAGTTTGTATGTATAATTTTTGGAATGTTTGACGTCGCGTCGCGTAGTGGTCACGAAGTATAGTGTTCGGGGTAATGGTGTGTTCGATGGCGGGAGGGTGGCAAATTTCTTCCACCGCCTCATCACTAACAGACAGTCTCGCGAGCCTTGCTGCGCCGAAAGCTGGACCAACCGCGGCTCCGCCGCGATAATGCAGTGGTAGATCAAATGCGGCTGAGAGTATTTTGCCCCAATAGTGAGACCGCGCGCCTCCACCAATCACCGAAAGTGCTTTAATCTCTGCTCCGGTCTCGCGTAGGGCGTCAATTCCGTCGGCTAAGGCAAATGCCACACCCTCGAGTGCTGCTTGGGCGAGTGAAGTTTGATTGTCTTCATGAGTCAGGCCAAAAAATGCCCCTTTGGCATTTGGGTTGTTATGGGGGGTGCGCTCACCTGATAGATAGGGCAGGAAGAATACACCCTGGCCGGGTTGGTTGGCGTTCTCGGCGGCTGCATATAGGTCGGAAGGCTGGGGGAACCCTACCATCTTCGCTACAAAATCCACAGCACTTGCCGCAGATAACATAACGCTCATTTGATGCCAAAGGCCGGGTAATGCGTGGCAGAAGGTATGCACGGCGCCTTCGGGGTTTGGGCGATAACTGTCATCGGCGAGGAAGGTCACGCCCGATGTGCCTAGCGAGATAAATCCTTCACCTGGCGATGTCGTGCCGGAGCCAACGGCACCTGCTGCATTGTCACCGCCGCCGGCAGCTACGGGAACTTGGGGAACACCCCAGTCGATGGCGATATCCTTGCGTAATTTGCCCGTGGCTTCTGAGCCTTCAAAAAGTTTGGGCATATGTTCTCGGGTGAGGGCTGTGAGCGCCAAAACATCATCCGACCAATCGCGCTTGGCGACATCCATCCAGAGTGTGCCTGCGCTATCAGACATATCGGAGGCGTAATCCCCCGTCATGAGCAGACGGACATAGTCTTTGGGTAGTAGAACCTTCGCGACCCTAACAAAATTTTCGGCCTCATAAGTACGCATCCATTCGAGTTTCGGCGCGGTGAAGCCTGGCATGGCGAGATTGCCTGTTATTTGAGTCAGTTCCGGCATCTCGGCCATCATGCCCAGGCATTCCAAGTGGCTGCGTCCGTCATTCCACAAAATAGCTGGGCGCAATACTTTATCGTTATTGTCCAAACAGGTGGCGCCGTGCATTTGGCCCGATAGGCCAATAGCTTTAACGCCAGAGCGCTTAAACGGGTCCAGTTGCTTAACTGCGGCACATGTGGCCTCCCACCAACCTTCAGGGTTTTGTTCTGACCATAAAGGCTGAGGTCGATTGACTACTAGCGGCGCCGTCGCTTGATCTACAATGTTCTGAGCTTCGTCAACCAGAACGGCTTTGACGCCTGATGTGCCTATATCAATTCCTAGATACATGTTTGTGATTTCCTCCGGCTCGCATATAAAACCAAAAACATCCACGTGTCATCTTTAAATTGACAACGCTGTCATTATAGGGGAATGATGGCAATAAAGCGCAGACACATGTGCAAAAATATTGAGGGGACAGAAAATGTCAGCATTATCAACGTTAGACTTAATTGTTTTGGTGGCGTATGCCGTCATGTTATTGGCCGTTGCGTTATACGTTTCGCGCGAAAAAGACGGGCATGCGAAGAACACCGAAGATTACTTTTTAGCAGGAAAGTCTCTGCCGTGGTGGGCAATTGGTGCTTCTTTGATTGCCGCCAATATATCGGCTGAGCAGATTATTGGCATGTCGGGTGAGGGCTTTCGAATAGGTCTCGCTATTGCCGCGTATGAATGGCAAGCGGCCATTGTTCTGATTGTTGTTGCTAAATATTTCTTGCCGATTTTCCTGAAACGCGAAATATTTACAATGCCGCAATTCCTTGAAACGCGATATGGTACAGGTGTGAAAACCCTCATGTCGGGATATTGGATTTTTCTTTACACAGCGGTCAACCTTACAACTGTGTTGTGGCTCGGAGCGCTTGCAATTAATACGCTGACCGGGGTTTCAATCTTTATGGGAATGGCGGGGCTCGGCGCATTCGCGATACTTTACTCATTCTGGGGCGGCCTTAAAGCCGTTGCTCTAACCGACATCATTCAAGTCGTTATTTTGGTTCTTGGGGGACTTGTGATTGCCTGGCTGACAATGGGAATGATTGGTGGTGATGCTGGAGTTGGCGGCGGTTTAAAGCGCATCTACACGGAACTTCCTGATAAATTTGATATGATTTTTGAAAAGGGCCAAAAAGGATATGACACGCTTCCGGGTATCTGGACTTTACTTGGCGGCCTTTGGATTCTTCATCTGAATTATTGGGGCTTTAATCAGTATATCATCCAGAGGGCTTTGGGCGCCAAGGATATCAAAGAAGCTCAAAAGGGTCTTGTCTTTGCAGCGGCATTGAAGCTCCTTATGCCGCTAATTATCGTGTTGCCAGGCATCGCAGCGGTTATGTTGGCCACGCCGGAATTTGGCGCCGTGAATGCGGATGTACTAGCCGATAAAACCGACCGCGCTTATCCCGAAGTGATGCGGATTATGCCGAGTGGATTGCGCGGACTAATCTTTGCGGCTCTGGTCGCTGCAATTGTCTCTTCGCTTGCATCTATGATGAATTCGATTTCGACCATCTTCACGATGGATCTTTATAAGATGGCTAAGTCTGATAAAAGCGAGCAGCATTATGTAACCGTTGGCCGGATTACGGCTGTTGCTGCGATGGTATTTGCGGTAATAATTGCTCAGCCAATATTCCAGAATATGGAAAGTGCGTTTCAAACGGTGCAAGAGCTCACCGGCTATATTGCTCCTGGTGTCGTCGCGGTCTTCCTACTGGGCATGTTTTACAAGCCCACTAATTCCGCGGGAGCGTTTGCGATGCTCCTCGCATCTGTTATTTTGTCTCCCCTAATTGCGACCGTGTTCCCGGACTTTCAGTTTGTGAACCGCATTTGGGTAATCTTCTTGGGATGTGTTGCTTTGGGAATCATCGTGTCTAAATTCACATCTTCTCCGCGCGAGGGGCAGTCGGTGATGTTGGGTGATATCAGTTTTAAAACTTCCGCAAGTTTTAATCTATGGTCACTGGTCATTGGACTTGTACTCGTCGCGTTATATGCAGCTTTTTGGTAGGGAAGTGAGAGGAAAGTTCGACGAGAGTCTATTGGAGTTAATGGGGCCGTAGCGCATTTTGCTGCGGTCTATTTGACGCTGCCAATATGTTTTGCAATTTCCGCGTTCGATTCTGATTTACTTTTTTATCGTTTTGCAGTAAGCGAGTTCTATCAAAGAGAGATGATATGAATACACTTATTAAAATCAAGGAAGCGCTGATTATTCTCGTTATATTCCTTGTTGCGCTTTTTTTAGGTCTCTAACTCAGACGTTTGCGTCTAGTTGCGTTTCTGCGGGGTGGTCATAAATGGACTCCGCCTGCCTCAACCCATGTAATTGTAACGAGTAAACTCGAAATTTTTAAATAGCATTTGACAGCGCTGTCATTTTCGTCATTTTTAGGCGAACCTTACATAAGTGGCCCCTTATTCGGAATGGCCGTATAAAAATAGAGTATTCGGGAGAGACCAATGACAAAATCGAATTTGCTTATAACTGTGGCTATGTGCGGTTTAACAGCCGCGTTAGTATCCTGTTCAGCGGATGATGGGAAAGAGGGCGACAAGAAAACTGCAATGAACGTCGTTCGAACACCTGGTTCTGTTGATCCTTCAATTTGGCCTGTAGCGAAGAGTCCTGTGGGTCTCGACCCAGCTATCGAGTCGCGCATCACTGATTTGATGTCCAATATGGAGCTACGCCACAAAGTCGGGCAGGTTATCCAAGCTGATATCGGATCTATAACCCCCGAAGATATAAAGAGTTATCCGCTTGGGTCTATCCTCAATGGAGGGAACTCCGCACCTAATGGAGACAACCGGTCACCTGCATCAGCTTGGGTCGAGCTTGCCGATGAGTTTTACGAAGCCTCTAAGGAGGCTTATGGGGATGGTGTGCCTTTCATTCCAATGATTTGGGGGACCGATGCGGTGCATGGTCATAATAACATCCCTGGTGCCACAGTCTTTCCACATAACATTGGACTGGGCGCGACCCGAAATCCGAAGCTTTTGGGAAAAATCGGTGCGATTACCGCGCAAGAAATTCGTGTTGGTGCCCAAGAGTGGACTTTCGCGCCTACGATTGCGGTGGTGCGTGATGATAGATGGGGTAGAACCTATGAAGGTTATTCTGAAAACCCAGATGTTACCGCCTCTTATGCTGGCGAGCTTATTCGCGGGATTCAGGGTGAGCCGGGGTCGGAAACTTGGCTTAAAGGGAAGAAAGTTATTGCGACAGCTAAGCATTTTCTTGGCGATGGCGGAACTAATCAAGGTCGAGACCAAGGTGATAATCTGGACACAGAAGAGCAGCTCCGTGATATTCACGGGTCAGGATATCCAGTAGCCATTAATGCAGGTGCCCAATCTGTGATGGCTTCATTTTCCAGTTGGCAGGGGACAAAGTTGCATGGGCATAAGGGACTGTTGACTGATGTCCTGAAAGGTCAAATGGGTTTTGATGGTTTTGTCGTTGGCGACTGGAACGCTCATGGGCAGCTCGACAGTTGTTCAAATGAGAACTGCCCCGACGCGCTTCATGCTGGTCTGGATATGTATATGGCGCCTGATAGTTGGCGAGGTTTGTTTGATAACACATTGGCCCAAGCAGAAAGCGGACAGCTTGATTTAGATCGACTTGATGATGCGGTCCGGCGAATTTTGCGTGTCAAAATTCGGTCGGGGCTTTTAGATGCAGGCAAACCATCATCACGTCCCGGTGCTGCGGATTATGATCTCCTTCAAGACCCAGCTTCAAAAGCAGTAGCTCGGCAAGCTGTGCGTGAAAGTCAGGTCTTGATTAAAAATAATGGCGTATTGCCAATAAACCCCAAAGCGAAAGTATTGGTTGCTGGAGATGGCGCTGATAATATCGGGAAGCAATCTGGAGGCTGGACGCTTTCATGGCAAGGAACAGGGAATAAAAATTCGGATTTCCCTGGGGGGTCTTCTTTCCTTGATGGAATAAAACGGCATGTTGAAGCTGCGGATGGAGAAGTCCTTCTTGCAGACGCTGACGGAGAGTATAGCGGCTCTCCAACAGTCGCGATTGTCGTTTTTGGGGAAGAACCATATGCTGAGTTCAAGGGTGATATAGATAATCTAGCCTACAAACCAGGCGACGATAGTGATTTGAACCTACTAAAGAAATATAGGGCCGCAGGAATCCCTACTGTTGCAATTTTCCTGTCAGGTCGTCCGCTTTGGATGAATAGAGAAATTAATGCATCCGATGCCTTTGTAGCAGCTTGGCTTCCTGGGTCAGAGGGTGGATATGCTGCCGATCTCTTATTTACGGATGCGGAGGGTAATGTTGCTTATGACTTTAAGGGAACGTTGCCCTATTCTTGGCCTCGGACAGCAATTCAAACGCCGTTAAATTATGATGATGAGAATTACGACCCACTCTTTGCTTATGGATATGGGTTATCATACGCGAAACCTGGAAAAGTTGGGAACCTTCCCGAGGATGCTGGCGTCGAGTTGTCGGCGAAGAACGATAGTGACTTCTTTAAAGCTGGTAAGGCCGTCTTCCCTTGGGAGATGATTATTGGAGGTCCTGCGGGAAAGAAAACCGTCAAGACGAGTAGGGCGGTGTCTCCGGGCGGTGTGACAACAATCGTCTCGGCTGATGATGGCGTACAAGAGAATATTCGAACGCTCAGTTTTAATGGGAAGGGGTTGGGCCGTTTCGAAGTTCGCGGTACGCCTGTTGATCTTTCGCGTCAGACGACCGGGGACATGGCTGTCTATATACGCCTGCGCCCTGAAGGTGGCAATGACGCGGCAAAGGTGAACATCTCTCTTGATTGCGGAAAAAACTGTGGGCAGTCTCAGCCTTTGGATGCGGTATTGTCGAAAACAAAAGTCGGAGAGTGGACGGATGTTTCCGTAAAGCTTTCCTGTTTTGCAGAGGGTTCTGCGCTCAAATTTGTGCGTTCACCATTCGTGATTGAAACCAGCGACGCCGTCAGTCTCACGCTTTCTGATGTCAAGCTTGTTGCAAATGAGGGCCAAGCCGTCTGTTTAAAATAGTCGAATAGCGCGGGCGCGTGTTACCAGGCCGAGTATTGGCTCGGTCTGTTTGTCTGAGGCGCGGCAGCGGCCCCGATAAGCGGAGCAGTAGAGTCTATTAGTAGTCGTAATGGGACTCGTTCCATACGGCTCTGCATTTTGCCTTTATTGTTGAAACGCTCTCTCGCTTTGGGGGTGTCGAAATAGGGTTGTAGATGCTGAGAAACCCCGCCAGCTATTACCGCACCCCGCCATGACCCACTGGCTAGAACTGCATTGCCAATAAAGTTCATGAGTGCATTGGCAGCAAATTCACATGTATCTATGGCTAAACTGTCTCCAGTTTTAGCACGTTCAGTAATTTCTTTCGCCGTAAGTTCTACGATGGGTTTCCCTTGGAGTTTAGCAATCGTTTTGTAAACGTCCTCAAGTCCACGCCCTGAGCAAATTTGTTCAAAAGAAACGTAACCCTGACCTTTGCGCATCAACTCATGGATCTCGCTTTCAAAGCTGTTCATGGGGGCAAAGGGTTGATGTCCGCCCTCGGTGGGTAGAACAGTCCACCCGCCTTGGGCGCTGCCTACAAGTAAGGCCTGTCCGAGTCCTGTGCCCGCCCCTGCCACTGCAAGGGTTGATTGGGGTGTAATAATTGGCGTTGGCATGCCTTCTTGTATTGAGAAAAATGCGGTTTCAGGCAGCTCTGGTATCGATCTAGCCATGGCAGCAAAGTCATTCATGAATGTTAGTCGTTCGAAGCCAAAGCGAGAGATGAGGTCGTCACGCCTTACAGTCCAGGCTTTGTTAGTAAGTCGAACTGAGTGGTCATCAATTGGACCCGCGAGCGCGAAGACCGCTTGTGCAGGGCGCTCGGAGGCAGGTGTTCGCTCTAAGAAATATGCCAAGGCATCGCTAAATTCTGCAAAATCATTTGCAGGAGCCCGCCATATGTGGGTTAGTTTTGGGAAGCCTTTTTCGCTTGATCGCGCGACCGCAAAGCGGATATTTGTACCGCCAATATCTCCAACCAATATGGGTTGAGCCACGTTCTTTCCCCCTGCCAATTTTTTTGGCTTCTGTGAGTATTTAGTAGTGTTTAGTTAGGGCGATGTGACAGCGCTGTCAATAAGGCTTGTTTATATGAAGTTGTTTGATTGTGGTGTGCGCAATAAGATTGATTTATTGACCTTTACCTGGCTCTGTTCCATTCTTCTCTGCGGCAGGGACTCACACAAACTTAAGATTTACAATGAAGTCAACAATAACAGATGTGGCGAAGCAAGCAGGGGTCTCCATGAAGACCGTGTCGCGCGTCCTCAATAATGAGCCTAATGTTGCCAAGAAAACGCGTGAGCGTGTGTTGGAGGTGGCCAAACAACTTCGTTACTCTCCAAATTTAGCAGCGAGAGGGTTGGCAAGCTCAAAGTCTTACTTGCTGGCGTTACTATACGATAACCCCAGTCCCAACTACATCGCAAACATCCAAAAAGGCGCGATAGATGCTTGTCGGAATAACAGATATCATCTCGTAATCGAACCCGTGAGTATGGGAGAGAAAAGTGCAGTTGAAGCGGTTGATCTTTTGCTCGAACGTCTGCCTGTTGACGGTATTATTCTGACGCCGCCTCTATGTGATGATGAAGACATTTTAGCAATTTTGGGGAGGCTCAAAATACCCTACGTCCCGGTGGCTCCAGCCGTCGAGGGTCGTGAAGTGAGCTCAGTCAAAATGGACGATGTGCAAGCAGCGTATGAAATGACAGAGTTTTTAATTCGGCAAGGGCACCGAAAGTTAGGATTCATTAAAGGCCATCCCGAACACAATGCTAGCGAGCTGCGTTATCAAGGGTTTGTGCAGGCGATGAATGCTGTTGGGCTGGAAATAAATCAGGAGTGGGTGGTTGCAGGCGACTTTTCTTTCAGGTCGGGTGTTGCTGCCGCTGAAAAATTATTGAGCTCAGCCAGTCGTCCGACCGCCATATTTGCAAGTAATGATGATATGGCTGCAGGCGTTGTATCTGTGGCAAGCCGCTTAGGCATCTCTGTTCCGCAAGAGCTCTCCGTGGGCGGTTTTGATGACACCCCTCTAGCACAAATTTTGTACCCACAGCTGACAACTATCAAGCAACCCATTTATGAAATGGGACATCGGGCTGCGGAGCTGTTAATTAGGCCGCCTAATGAAGATGATAGGCTCCATAGCTATTGTCTTGACCACAAACTTATTGTACGCGATTCCACTTCGGAAAAAAACTGATAGAGATAAATTGACAGCGCTGTCATTTTGGTCTCTAAGCATGCGCAATAAGGGATGGTATTGTGACAGTAATTAAAAATAAAAATCTTGAAAATGAAACAGGCTCGGGCTCTACATTTGTTCCTGTCGAGCCTTTTGAGATAGTTGTGTTTGGCGGAACAGGTGACCTGGCACGGCGCAAGCTCTTACCGTCCTTGTATCACCGCTACCGAGATGGCCAAATTTCGGATGATAGCCGAATTGTTGGCGTCTCTCGCTCAAAGCACAGCCGAGAAGAATATCAGGCGCTGATCGAAAGCTCTTACCATGAATATGCGAAAGGTGAGGGATTTGACCCCAAGTTGTGGGCTAAGTTCATCAAGTTGGTGGATTACGTCGCCATTGATGTCGTGGCTGACAAGGATTGGTCAAGCTTGAAAAAAGCGCTGTCTTCAAAGAAGAAGCTAATTCGGGTTTTCTATTTAGCTATGCCACCTCGCATGTTCGCGGATATTTGTGTTGGTTTAGATAAGGCGGGTCTCGTTCATGATAATGCCCGCGTGGTTCTCGAAAAGCCCTTGGGGACTGACTATGAGTCTGCGAGGCTCATCAATGAAGGTGTTGGTAAAGTATTTAAAGAGAACAATATTTACCGTATCGATCACTATTTGGGCAAAGAAACGGTTCAAAATCTGTTGGTACTCCGTTTTGGGAACATTCTTCTTGAGCCGCTTTGGTCTAATCAGGCGATTGATCATATTGAAATTACTGCAGCGGAATCTATCGGAGTAGGTGGCCGCGGCTCCTACTATGATGGTGCTGGAGCCCTGCGCGATATGGTGCAAAATCATTTGCTCCAACTTCTTTGTTTAACCGCGATGGAAGCGCCGAGTTCTCTTGATGCGAATGATGTCAGAACCGAGAAAATCAAGGTTCTGCGCGCCTTACGCCCAATCACCGCAGAGAGTGTTGGCCGTAAGACAGTGCGTGGCCAATATGCCCGCGGTAAAGTCGACGGTGAGGCAGTGACTGACTACATGAGCGATGTTGACGTTACGGAAAGCTCAACCGAAACTTATGTTGCGATAAAGGCTGAGGTCGATAATTGGCGTTGGGCAGGCGTGCCAATTTATCTGCGTACAGGAAAGCGCATGTCGTCACGCCGTTCTGAAATTGTCATTCAGTTCAAATCTGTTCCTCACTCGATTTTTGGAGATACCCCGGTTAATCCAAACAAGTTGGTCATCCGATTACAGCCGGATGAGGCAGTAAAACTCTGGTTCGAGGTCAAGGAACCTGGGGCTGGCGGTATGCGCTTAAAAACACTTCCTTTGAACCTCAGCTATGCTGATAATTTCACCGTACGTTACCCTGACGCCTATGAACGACTGTTGATGGATGTCGTCCGAGGGAACTTGAGCCTATTCATGCGCCGTGATGAGGTTGAGTCTGCGTGGGAATGGGTTGATGGAATTTTGGAGGCGTGGGAGCAGGCGGGGCAGCGTACTGAACTGTATGCTGCAGGTAGCGAAGGCCCCGCAGAAGCAGATGATATGTTAGCGGCCTATGGTCATCGTTGGTCTAAAGGTTAGAATTGTCAGAAGAATTAAAATATCTCAGCTTTACCTCACGTGAGGCAATGGTTGAACAAGCAAAGCAGCTAATCGCTGATGCTATCCTCTCCGCTGTAGCGATGAGGGGTACAGCAAGCCTGATGCTTTCTGGCGGATCCAGTCCACAGCCGGTCTATGAGGCGCTTGCCGAGATGGATTTGCCGTGGGACAAAGTCATAATCGGACTTGTTGACGATCGCTGGATTGCGCGGGGCGAGGCGGGTTCTAATGAGACATTTTTGGATAGGACATTATTCAAAAGCTTAGCGAAGAATGCAAAATTTATTGGATTGAAGACCAGTGACGCGGATCCAAGGGCGGGGCTGAGAGCAAGCGCTGCGAAAATTTCTCAAATTCCACAACCTTTTGATGTTTGCATTATGGGAATGGGGCTGGACGGCCATACCGCTTCTTGGTTCCCTAACTCTTCCGGGCTGGAAGAGGCGCTAGACCCGAATAATCCTAACAGCGTTGTAGCTATTGATGCCCGCGGCTGTCCTGTTGCAGGCGATCATCCTGATCGAATTTCGTTGACGTTATCCGCGGTTATGGCGTCCAGGCAAATAATCCTGATGATCCCCGGAGCTAATAAAGCCGAGGTATTTGAACAAAGCGCTGAAAAGTCAGTCTTTGAGGCACCAGTGAAAGCTCTTCGCGCAGCCGGTGAGCGCCTTACAATTATAACGGATGAGACGTAAAATATGTCCATGAATTCAACGATCCAAATGGTAACTGAGCGTATTCAAAAACGCTCTGCAAAATCGCGGAAGGGTTACCTTGCCGCCGTTGACGCAAACATTCGTCCGGGCCCTCGTCGAAAACGACTTTCAGAAGGGAACGTGGCGCATGCAACAGCGGCTTGCCCTGTTTTGGAGAAAACTGAGCTTCTTGGTGCGAAATGGGCCAATATTGGCATCGTTACGGCGTATAATGACATGCTCTCTGCCCACCAACCCTTCGCAAACTATCCCGACCTTATCAAACACGCGGCTCGCAGAAATGGGGCGACAGCCCAGGTGGCCGGAGGCGTTCCGGCTATGTGCGATGGCGTAACACAAGGGCAAGACGGGATGGAGCTTTCGCTCTTTTCTCGGGATATAATTGCCTATTCTACGGCTGTCGCATTGTCTCACGACATGTTCGACGCAGCTATCCATTTAGGGGTTTGCGATAAGATTGTACCAGGGTTGATGATTGCAGCTTTGCGTTATGGTTACATCCCACAAATTTTTGCGCCAGCGGGGCCGATGCCTTCCGGGATTCCAAACCCTGAGAAGGCCAAAGTTCGACAACTCTTCGCAGAGGGTAAGGTCGGACGAGATGAATTATTAAAGGCAGAAGCGGCCTCCTATCACGCTCCGGGTACGTGTACGTTTTATGGAACTGCAAACTCAAATCAGATGCTGATGGAAATTATGGGCATGCAGCTACCGGGGGCATCATTTGTACACCCCAACACGCCGCTACGCGATGCGATCACTGCGCAAACCACGCGCCGCGCCGTCCAGATGACAGATATCGGTGGGGATTTCACACCCGCCGCTCATGTCATCGATGAAAAGGCTATCGTGAACGGACTGGTTGGCCTGATGGCGACTGGCGGCTCTACAAACCTTACAATTCATATGGCTGCGATAGCTGCGGCGGCAGGCATAATTATTAATTGGGATGATTTTTCAGATATCTCTCATGCGACGCCGTTAATTTGCCGAATTTATCCCAATGGTGTTGCTGATGTGAACCATTTCCATGCAGCCGGAGGCATGGCATATCTCGTGAGCCAGTTGATTGACGCAGGTCTTGTTCATACAGATGTGAAAACTGTCGCAGGCGGAGAGGGACTCATCGAATATACCCGAGAGCCAATAAAGAATGCCCATGCTGAGGCCGACACAGTACTTTTCCGGGATGGGCCGAAGGAAAGTTTGGACTCGGAAGTTTTGACGTCCATTGATAAGCCATTCCGCCCAGATGGGGGGCTTCGATTATTGACGGGGAATATTGGACGCTCCGTGATGAAAGTTTCTGCTGTCAAACGTGACAACTGGCTCGTCGAAGCACCGGCAATCGTGATTGATGACCAAAACAAACTCATTGAGATGCATAAGGCTGGTGAGCTCGAGAAAGACTTTGTTGTTGTGCTGCGGTTTCAGGGACCACGCGCAAATGGCATGCCTGAGCTACACAAACTTACGCCAATTATGGGGTCCTTACAGGATAAAGGGTTTAAAATTGCAATGGTTACCGATGGCCGTATGTCTGGCGCATCTGGGAAGGTCCCTGCAGCTATTCATATGCATCCCGAGGCTTTGGCAGGAGGTAATATCGCCAAAATCAAAGATGGCGACATTGTTCGCGTCGATCCCGCATCGGAAACCGTAAATGTTGTTTCCGACCCGAACTGGCTTGAGCGTCCCTTAGCGGCAGCGCCACAGTTCCAAAACCTTGATGCGTTGGGGATGAATATGTTTGCTCCCTTGCGCGACATAGCTGATAATTCTGAAGCAGGCGCTTCAGTCCTCGGAAAGCCGAAGTGGATGCAATGATGGGACCCACCACACTAGTCGGAGATGTTGGAGGCACGAACTGCCGGTTAGCGCTAGCGGAGCGTAACTCTCTCGGGACGATAGAGCTGCATCACTCGGAGCGCTTTGCCGTCAAAGACTACGATCATTTTAACGATGTAGTGACGGAGTATTTAAGTCATCAGAAACTAAAGCCAAGTCGGGCGGCTTTTGCCTTCGCAGGGCCAAAATTTGATGATGAAATACGCATGACAAATGTGGATTGGATCGTTTCGGAAGAAAACTTAGTTGAGACATTCGGGTTCAAAGAAGCGATTGTACTAAATGATTTCGTCGCTATGGCCAATGGGGCAACGGTTATCCCAGATGATGGGTTTGATACGCTAATTCCAGGGAAAGTGAATTACAATAAACCTGTCGCTGTTTTGGGGCCCGGGACGGGTTTGGGTGTCTCATGTATTTTACCGGGGAAACCTCCTCGGATTATTCCCACTGAGGGCGGGCATACGGCCTTTTCACCGCAGAACGAAATTGAGATGCAAGTTTTGGCATATTGGCTTAAAAAGCTGGGATATGTCTCGGCAGAAACCTTGATTTCAGGTCCAGGCCTATTCAGGCTATATACCGCGCTTTGCGAGATTTTGGATGAGCCAGCGATTTGTATCCGCGAAGACGAAGTCGTTGCCGCCGCTGAAGCCAATCCTAAATCTGTTGCTCGAAAAACGGTTGTGATGTTTTGTGACATTCTTTCGACCTTTGCGGGAAATACAGCCTTTACGATGGGGGCTGTCGGTGGTGTTGTTCTAGCTGGCGGCGTGACACGACACGTATCGCCATTTATTGCAGAGTCGAATTTCAAAGAGCGATTCCGTCAACGCTCCCATGGAAGTTGGTTTATTCAGGATATACCCGTCCGATTGATGAGAGCTCACTTTGTAGCCCTTTACGGCGCGGCGGCAATGGTGTTGGAGAATTAGATGAAACATTTTGGTGTAAGTATGGCCGCTATTTCTTTGTGCTTGGCATGCTCGCCAAAGCAAGAAGCGCCAGACAGCAATGTTTCCCAAACTCAGACCCTTTCATACGAAACAATAGGTTCGATAGAGACCAAGACGGCTGACCTGATTTCTCCCGATGCTCCCATTCAAAAAATTGGCGGAAATTATGCTTGGTCAGAAGGACCGGTTTGGGTACATGAAGGGGGATATCTTCTCTACACCGATGTGCCTGGAAACACGATTTACAGATTCAAAGAGGCCGAAGGGATATCAGTATGGATGACGCCGTCGGGGCACCCAGACCCAAAACCTAACTATACAAGTTCGCAGGGCGCAAATGGGCTATACTTACTCGATAGCGAACATATCATTGTGCCCGATCATGGTAATCGCACGCTTTATAAGCTAAACGTGAAGTCAAAAGAAAAGGCAATTCTTGCCGATCGCTTTGAGGGTAAGAGATTTAATTCCCCTAATGATGCTGTCGTGTCAAAGTCGGGAGTAATATACTTTACCGATCCGCCTTATGGTCTTGAAAAACAAGATAAATCTTCTGCTAAAGAACTGCCTTATAACGGCGTTTATGCCTTGTATCCTGATGGTGCAATTGCGCTATTGGATGACAAATTGACTCGCCCAAATGGCATCATTCTGTCCCCCGATGAAGCCACTCTTTACGTTGCGAATTCAGACCCAAACGATGCTAAGTGGATGGCTTACTCTTTGGATGAGAACGGCATGCCAGACGACAAGCGAGAGATTTTAAACGTAACCGCAGATGTCAAAGCTGGAGAGCCTGGTTTGCCTGATGGGATGGCCATAGACACAAACGGAAATTTATACGCCACAGGCCCGGGCGGCGTTCTCATTCTCTCGGCTGAGGGTGAACGATTAGGTCTTATCCGTACGGGATCAGCGATTGCGAATTGTACCTTCGGCGACGATGGCCATACGCTATATATGACTTCGCATAGATTTTTAGCGCGCGTCAAAACTAAGGCTAAGGGCCTAGGTTTTTAAGTCAAACTGAAGATCTGCCAAGCGGGCATAGAGCCCTTTATTTGCTAACAGCTCGGTGTGAGTACCGGTTTCAACAATGCGGCCCTGATCCATTACAATAATTCGATCCGCGCTCAAAATCGTGGCGAGGCGATGGGCAATAACAAGAGTCGTTTTGGTCTTAGACATTTCTTCAAATGCTTTCTGAACTGCTCGCTCACTTTCTGCATCCAGAGCACTGGTAGCCTCATCAAGTAAAAGCACAGGAGCATCCCGCAAAATGGCGCGGGCAATCGCAAGGCGCTGGCGCTGGCCGCCAGATAGCGTCACAGCGGATTCGCCAAGATCAGTTTGGTAACCTTCCGGCAGCTTTTCAATGAACTCGTGAGCAAAGGCGGCCTTGGCAGCGATAATCACATCCTCATCACTCGCACCCTCGCGGCCATAGCGTATGTTTTCCATGGCAGACCCAGAGAAGAGCGGCGTGTTTTGCTGAACAATCGCAAATTGCTGACGCAAATTTTGCGGAGAGAGAGCATCAATTTCAACGCCGTCAATCGTTACGCGCCCCGACTCGATATCGTAGAAGCGAAGAAGTACTTGGAAAATGGTAGATTTGCCAGCACCAGATGGTCCAACAAGGGCCACGGTTTCACCGGGCTTAATCACAAAGCTGACATTTTCCAATGTTTGCTCAGTTGGTCGGGATGGGTAGATGAAATTGACGTTACTAAATGCAATCGCGCCTTTAGTGTTTGAGAGTGTTTTTGGATCCGTTGGTGCGGCGATATTTGGCTCTTCTGAGAGTAATTCCATCACGCGTTCCGTCGCGCCTGATGCGCGTAAGAGTTCTGTCCATGTGCCTGTGAGAAAGCCGACACCTGACACGACGCTGAAGGCATAGATACCAAAGGCGAAAATATCCCCGCTGGTCATGCCTGCGTCCCCGCCAGACGCTTGGAAATTTTGGACCTCTTGCGCACCATACCAAAAGACGCCGACCATTCCCGTCATGCCGAGACCAAAAATGATGAGCGTCATCAGACTGCGTACAGCGATGCGCTTGCGATGCGCGATGTAAGTGTTTTCTACGGCCTGTGAAAAGTCGCGGCGTTCTTTATCTTCGCGGGTGAAGGCTTGCACAGTTTGGATAGCGCTAAGGCTCTCTCCCGCGCGGGATGAGGCGTTAGCCAAGTTATCTTGGCTGCGGCGGGAGAGCGTTCGAATACGTTTGCCGATAATTACGGTTGGCAAAATTATGGCGGGGCCAATACACATAACAAGCAACGTCAGTTTCCAACTGATGAAAAACATGATGACGAGCGAACCTATCCCCGTTGCAATAGAGCGGATTGCAAAAGAAACGGATGAGCCGATAACACTCTCAATAAGCGTTGTGTCCGTTGTCAGGCGCGAGAGAACTTCACCCGTATGGACGCGTTCAAAAAATTCAGGTGATAGCCGCGTTAGTTTATCATAAACAGCTTTGCGAATATCTGCGATCACCCGCTGCCCTAGGATACTAATGAAGTAAAATCGCAGGGCTCCGAAAACGGCGGCGCCAATGCCAATCAGGATAGCAAATTTGAAATAGGACCCCATCTGATTTTGTTCGCCAACAGCAAATTTTGTACAATAATCCGCGATGGATTTTGTATCATCCACAAAACCGCAATCGGTAATAACTTTGACGGCCAATCCAATAGAGAGCTGCATTGCAGCGGCAAGAATGAGGAAAATGATAAAGGCAAAAACGATACCCTTATAGCGCCCAATAAATGGTAACAGCTGCCGCAGCGGCTTAACGCTGCGGGCTTTACCACGCTTATCTTTGTCTAGCTCTATCGAGGCCGCTAAGGCAGCGCCCGAGGAGCGGCTCTCATCAATATTATCAACCATAAGGTCGGCTCTTACCGTTGCAATTTGCTTCGTGCAAGGCCACCACATGTGACATGTCCACGCCTGAGTCGATAATCCAAAATACCTTCGGTTTTCCTGGCTTTCGCCCCGGACAGAAGGAGGTCATTGATACGCTCGTTAGCGGCGAATCCATACTAGCGGTTATGCCCACTGGAGCCGGCAAGTCGCTTTGCTATCAAATTCCTGCACTCCTCTTTGAACGCCCGACTATTGTCATATCGCCGCTCGTGGCCTTGATGGACAACCAAGTCGCTGGATTGCGAATGAATGGGATAAAGGTTGGCTGCTTGCACTCAGGACAATCGCGAGAGGAGAATATCGCCGAATGGCAATCGGTTACGCATGGAGGTGCTAAGCTGCTTTACATGTCACCGGAGAGATTAATGACCGGCCGAATGCTCTCCGCTATGAAATCTCTTAATCCTTCTATGTTTGTCATTGATGAGGCTCACTGCGTTTCTAAATGGGGGCCGGCTTTCCGTCCCGAATATGCGGACCTTCAGAGATTAAAGGATCTATTCCCTCAGGCGCGTGTTGCAGCTTTCACCGCAACTGCGGATGAGCTAACTCGGCAGGATATTGCTGATAAGCTCTTTGGAGGTCAGGGGCGAATATTGGTTCAGGGATTTGATCGCCCCAATTTATCGCTTGCGGTATCGCCGCTCCGAAATCGCTCTCAGCAGCTCTTGGAATTCATGAAAGAGACGGATGGCCAATCAGGCATCGTTTATTGTCTTTCTCGCAAAAATACCGAAAAATTTGCAGGCGTCTTAACCGCAGCGGGTTATAAGGCTTTGCCATATCACGCAGGCTTATCGACCGAGACACGTTTTGAAAACCAAGAACGTTTTATGGCCGAGGACGGCGTTGTCATGGTGGCAACTATTGCTTTTGGGATGGGTATCGATAAGCCAGATATTCGTTTCGTTTACCACATGAATATTCCCGGCAGTCTTGAAGCTTTCTATCAAGAAATTGGTCGGGCAGGGCGAGATGGTCAACCCGCGGTGACAGCACTTTGCTATGGGCTTGATGATATCCGGATGCGCAGGCAATTTATCAGTGAAGATGGGGCCGATAGTGAGCACCAAATGCGCGAGCATAAGCGCCTTGATGCTTTGCTCGGATATGCCGAGGCGTCGGGATGCCGGCGACAAGTATTGCTCAGTTACTTCGGTGAAGAGCAGGAGCCGTGTGGAAATTGCGATAATTGTATTTCTCCACCGGAAATGATTGACGCCACGCAGCCCGCAAAAGCGATATTTTCCGCAATTTCTCAAACTGGGCAGCGCTTTGGAACCAATCATGTCATTGCTGTGGCGAGAGGGGAGTCTACCGATAGAGTGGTGCAGTTTTCTCACGATAAGCTGGATGCATTTGGCAGGGGCGAGACATTTCCCAAACCTTATATGCAGGCACTCATACGGCAAGCGGTAGCATCTGGAACTATATCAATGGATATTGGTCGTTATGGCGCGCTAACCTTAGAAGCTGGAGCTCTGGATATTTTGGCCGATCAAGCGAAGTTCAAATGTAAGGAGCTTGCCAGAGGTCGTACGGAGTCCTCAGCCCGCAGAGCCCGAAAAGCTATTGAAGAAACTGCTCTGAGCGCAGACGAACAATCTTTGTTGGTTAAGCTCAAATCACTACGAATGGAGTTTTCTCGCGAGATTGGCAAACCGGCCTTCGTTGTTTTTTCTGATGCGACCTTAATGGATATGGTGGCAAAAATCCCGTCAAACCGCGAGGAAATGCTGGACGTATCAGGTGTTGGTGAAACTAAATTTGATCGCTATGGGGAAGCATTTCTGGAGGTAATTAAGACTGCTTAGTCGCGCAGCTCTTCGCCGATAGAAATTTTTTGGCTTTGTTTTTGGAAACGATCTGAAGATTTGGGTTTATCGTAGCATCATAGCGGACTTCAACCATGACCGTTTTGCTTAGAATGTCTCCCTCGCGTAACTCTGTTCCGCGTTCGGCCTCATATATTTTAGTCGTTTTTGACGATGTTTGTCTCGCGCAAGATTGGATGAGCCCAGGTGCTTGAGCGTTCCGACCAAAGGGTTTGCCGTTCAGGTTGCCTCTAACTTCTATGTTGATTTCAAAATCACCAATGGCTTCCTCAGAGGTTATAGCAAAAGGTGAATTTGATGAAACCATGAACCGAGTCACGCCCGGTTGAGTTGGAAAGGGGACAGAAACAACTCTTTGAGGCTTAGAGAAGGCCACGTTCTCAATGATTTTTGCAGAAACTGGTATGGAAGCAATCTCTAGGGCTATGAGGCCGATTACAAAGAATCGAGCTTTAGAAGTTATCGCCTTAAAATTCATCTCGAACTTGTCTGTCCCGATAGGGAACGTCTGCTTAATATTCTTTCAGACGCTACAAGAATGATGCCAAACCCACTGGTCAGTAGCGGTTTTAGGGGATATATGCGCCGCCATGACAGATGGAAGCAAAGCTCTGATACTTTTTTCGGGTGGCCAAGACTCAGCCACTTGTTTGGCTTGGGCGCTCGACAAGTATAGCTATGTCGAAACAGTTGGATTTAACTATGAGCAGCGCCATGCGGTGGAAATGGATTGCCGAAAGGTAGTTTTGGAAAGTGTTAGTCAAGTATTCCCTCACTGGGGGGCGAAATTGGGACAAGACCATATCGTTGATCTGTCGGCGTTGGGCGCGATTAGTGAGACATCTTTGACACGTGACGTTGAAATCATCATGGATGAAGAGGGCTTGCCCAGTACTTTCGTCCCCGGCCGAAACTTAATCTTCCTGAATTTCGCAGCAGCCGTTGCTTACCGCCGGGGCATTACAACACTTATCGGCGGTATGTGCGAGGCTGATTTCTCTGGTTATCCAGATTGCCGTAAAGAGACATTGGACGCGCAGATGCGGGCTATTTCTCTGGGGATGGACAAGTCATACAGACTTGAAACACCATTAATGCATCTCTCAAAAGCGGGCGCTTGGAAATTGGCCGAAAAACTCGGCGGACAAAAGTTGATTGATATTATCGTTGAGGATAGCCACACCTGCTACAGGGGCGCTCGTGGAAAAAGATTTGACTGGGGTTACGGTTGCGGCGCATGCCCAGCTTGCGAACTTCGATCCAAGGGTTGGGCTGAATTTGTTGCATGACCTATAGTGTTAAAGAGATTTATCTAACGGTCCAAGGCGAGGGGGCGCAGACAGGGATCCCTGCCGTATTCTTGCGCTTCGCGGGGTGTAACCTTTGGAGCGGGCTCGAGAAGGATAGGGCCTCTGCGGTTTGTAAATTTTGTGACACCGATTTCATCGGTACGAATGGCCCGAATGGCGGAAAGTACAAAACCGCAGAAGGACTCGTAAAAGATGTTGCTGCTCTCTGGCCAGAAGGTGGTCAGCCATGGGTCATTTGCACTGGAGGAGAGCCATTACTACAACTGGATAAGCCTCTTATAAATGCTTTTCATCAGGCCGGATTTAAGGTTGCTGTTGAAACAAATGGGACTCTTAAAGCGCCAGAAGGACTGGACTGGATCTGCGTCTCTCCCAAAGCCGATGCGCCATTGGTTCAGACATCAGGACATGAACTGAAGCTCGTCTATCCTCAAGCTGAGAATAAACCTGAGGATTTCGCTCACCTTGAGTTTGAAAACTTTTGCTTACAGCCGCGTGATGATAGTTACATGGGCTCGGTTAAAGGTACACATGAACAAGCCGCTTTCGAGTATTGCCTCGCTCACCCACAGTGGCGGCTTAGCGTCCAAACACATAAATATATAGGTGTGCCTTAGTTTGCTAAGGTTTTGGCAGCTTTGCTTGCAAAGCGGCCAAAGGCACGATGGGCGTCACCCCATGTTCCGCCATATTTAGCATCACGAATATCGGTCTCGTAATATCTGTAAGACATAGTACCGAGAGATTGCCCTCCCGCAGCGATTAGTTCCGCTTGCAATTCAGCGCCGCCATTTCCAAAGCTCTCATAAGATAGCCCGGGTTCGACACCTAGCTGTTTAAAGGTTGGTCGATTTGGTTTGGCGTCTTCGATCGTAATGCGTAACACAGTCGAAGCTGTGTCTGAGATCTGGATGCCTTTTTTGGAAAACTTTTTCTCAACCTTTGTCTCAAGGCGCTGTATGAGGCGCTCCAAGTCACGTTCTCCGTAAAATCCGTTTCCTGAAAATCCTGACCTTAAACCTCGCGCACCGCTGCGGTCGCTCAGTTTTTCCGGCAGATTATTGGCCCGGTGCGCCATGTCTTCACTCAGAATTATTTCTAATTTAACTGGCGATGTCACCGGTGCTGAGACCGTGGTATCAAATCCGTAGCTTTTGGCAAATGTTGGTGCAGCCAAGGCAAATGAGAAGGCGAGTAGCGAAGAGGCGAATATAGAGCGCATAAAAATTCTCCAGATGGTTCCAACACTATAGCACAAAAAAGGCCGCATCTCAATGCGGCCTCTCAGTCACATGTGTGTGAGTTTTTACGCTATCGCGTCAACAATAACCTTCAATATATTATTCGCTCCCTTTAGGGCAGCTAACTCGGCTTCGAGTTCAGTAGCCTGAATTGTTCGCGCAGTGGTGATTACCTTACCGCTTACATCAACCGCTTGTGTGGTGACGGTCAGAACTTTCGCTGTTGTATCTAGTGCTTTATCGGTGATTTTTACGGGCACAGTGCCAACGTAGTATACGCCTTTCCCCGCAGCTACAGCAGTTTTTCCAGCGAATTCGCCAGTTTTATAGACGCCCTTGCCCGTATAGTAGACGGACTTTCCGGCAAGCTCGCCCGTCTTATAAACAGTCTTGCCAGCGAATTCGCCAGTCTTGTAGACGGCCTTAAATGGGAGCGCTGCGACCTTGCCAGTGGTTTTTGCAACTTGGCACCCGGATAGGATGACAGCTGAACAACCAGCCAGTAGTGACAACTTTATTAAACGCATGACAGCCTCTTCATTATTCCAATGCTCTGATTATCGGAATAAGGGTAAAAAACACTTAATTTGGGCAGAGAAATACAGCTTTCTAATAACCCGTGCGGCGCTGTTGATCACGGCGACCCTGTCGATTTATCCGTTCGATCGGATCTTCCTCTTTTTCAATCGCGCGTCGGCGGGGCATTTCAAAAACATTTACAACCTCAGAAAAGGCTAAAACTCCGTTATTATCTTTATCTCCGGCGTTGAAAACGAAGCCTAAAGCGTGGTCGAATTCTGCTCGGGTGACGCGCTGGTCATAATCTTTGTCGAAGGCCAGATTTCCCGGTGCTGCATCTAGAGACCCCAATGCGGCTTGGCGCCAGTCCTCTAGCTCAAACAAGCTAAGCGTTTTCGAGCTATCTTTATCCGCCGCGTTGAACGCTTGTGTGCGACCAGCTGCGAATTCTAGTGCATTGACCTGGTAATCCGAATTTGTGTCAAAGCTGGCGAATAGCATAGCTCCGGCTCCAACCGAAGTAATGGGCCCTTGCATCCGCTCACCTCTTCGTTCCAATTTCTTATTGGGCAGTTCTTTGATGCCGTCCTCTTCGTCCAATATCGGGTCGGCCGCAAAACAGGGCAGTGAAACAGCGCAGAAAAGTGAACTGGCGAGAAGTATTTTAACAAGAGTCATCTTAGGTCCCAATATGCCGCCCCTGATTGAGGTAGAGCTATTTATCTCTGAAAGCTCGTTAAAATCCAGTCAGAAAGACAGTTTCGTTTCGCCGCTATTTGCCTTCGCGCAACCAGGCGCCGCCCATTGAAAGCAAGGCAAGTGCAAAGAACAGCCATCCAGGCGCTAGGGGCGACCTCTTGGAAGAGCGTACGGCGTAATCTTCATGCGCGACTAAATTGATCCAGTCATCATTTGCCGTTGTTTTTCCGGGTTTTACCCTGCGAATGGTTGGGACTGCCCCGCTCAACTCGGTAGAGAATAGGCCGCCCTTTGTTCCAGTTGCGAATGGCTCTAAAATCTCTTTAGTTGGTTGCAACTTGGCATATTCTCTGGGGTTGAGTGAACCTATGGCCGCAACCGTCGAAACGTCGCCACTGGCCAAACGGTAGGCACCTTGTCCGGTCGACTTGACGCTCCCTCGGTAAATACCATTCGCAGTTTTCGAAAGTCGCACGTTTTCTTTCGTGCCATCAGGTTTCTCAACGACAACAGTTTGTGCACCGTCTTTAAGCGTGCGGCGCTCTATTGCGAGTAATCCATTTTCCGCTGTTGCTGTTAACTTTTCGGCATCCAGATCCGGCTCCCCCATCAACCAATGTGCTGTTCGGCGGAACATTTCAGAATAAGGTCCGCCGCCATCAAACCCTTTTGACCAAAGCCAGGCTTGGTCAGACATTAGCATCGCAACGCGCCCTTCACCGATTTTATCGATAACCAGAAGCGGAGCTGCGTCCGGACCTTCCATGAGAACATCACCACTAATGGGTTTGTTATCGATGATACGAAACCACTTACCCCAAGTTTGATCTTCCTTCCCTGAGAAGCTGGAGGTGATAGGGTGCCGGCGGCCTTTTTCGTTAAGTTCTGGCTTGAAAGCTTCTTTGGTTGTTTCGCCCGTTGGACGTGTTGGGAGAACAGCGGCGAGGGGGGATCGGTAGATACTTTCTTGCTCTGCAAATGCGGGACCCGTCGCGATAAGAAGGGCGCCGCCATCATCTACATATCTCGCAACGTTTTGGAGATAGACGGGCGAGAGTATAGGAGTCGAACGGCCACTGCGACTTGGCGCGAAACGTCGGCGGAAATGATCAAAAATGATAAGGTCAAATTCGTCGAGTTTCTCCTCAAAGAGTTGCCGCGTGGGGAATGCGATAAGGGAAAGCTCGCCCTGTCGCGCATTGGTGTTTTTGACTCGTGGGTTGGTCAAAATGGTGAATTGTACCAACTCAACTGCGGGGTCACTCTTCAGCAAATTCCTCCAGGAACGTCCGCCATTATGAGGTTCGCCGGTAACAAGAAGCACACGCATACGATCGCGAATGCCAGAAATTTCGGCGACAAAAACATTATTATTAAGTGTTAATTCGCCCTCTGCAGCGCGGACTGTCAGTTCAATTGTGTTTGGTCCGCGGCGTTCAATTTCAATAGGTATAGAAATGCGGTTACCAATCGTTGCTGGAAAGCGGGCTTTTGTTTCGCCGTTTAGTTTGATTTCGATATTGGCGCGTTCACCTTCAAATCCTGGGTCATCAACGCGCAGTTCAAACTCGGCTTGCTCACCGACGAGACCAAATTTTGGAGCGACCAGTGCGCTGATGCGGCGGTCTCGTGTTTTTTCCTCACCTATGATGATGGAATGAAATGGAACGCCTTCGGGTAGAAGTGTTTCCGGATTTTGAGGCAGGTCATGAACTTGGCCATCTGTTATCGCGATAACCCCCGCAAGGCGAGACGCGGGTAGATTTCCAAGGCCATCTATGAGTGAAGTCGTAAGCCGTGTTCCGTCGCTGTCAGGACGTATGACGGTGGTGGAAACATCCAGAGACGGGTCTGCTTCTAGCTGTTCAATCAAGGCTTGATAGGTTTTATCGGCAGCCTCTGCGCGTTCACCAAGTTTCATGGATTCCGACTCGTCTTTAATTACGAGCACAGCGTCTTTTAGAGGGTCGCGTTCCTCGATGACGGTTTGAGGATTCAAGAGCGCAAGAACTATGAACAGACCCGCGAGAAGTCTCAAGAAATAGCTCCTCAGCCTGCCGATACCCGTGGCTAATGCCGCGAGGAACATGAGGCAACCAAGCCCAATTATCCATCCTACTGGGAGAAGGGGATCAAAAGCCATATTTGGGAGAAAATCAAACATTATGGGGCTTCCTCCCCATCTTTGCCAAGATCACGCGGCGTGCGTTTTTGGCGCCCCAACCGCTCAACCAGCGCCGCGGCATGGACTTGGTCTGCTTTGTAATTCCCTGAAAGCGCGTACATGGCGACATTGACGCCAAAACGAATGGACATCTCTCTTTGGCGAGGAATGTCTTTTTCTAGTTCGGCCATGTCATTTCCATCTTCATCAATGGCCCAGCCTGCGGCCCAATCATTACTTCCGAGGATGACAGAACTGACACCGTCGCGTGCGGCGCCATTTGTGTCGCGATCCACCCAGATTGGCCCATTGGCCCAACGCCCGGGAAAGGTTTGAAGTAGGTAGAAGGACTTGGTGAGAACATGATTTTCTGGGGCTTGGGTAAGCGCAGGAATGTCGAGCTTAGCAGTAATGGCTGCGATACCGGGATGAGTTTCCCCGCCGCGGAGCGCGCGTTCGCCTTCATCTTGTGTATCAAAGACAATTGTTCCTCCGCTCGCCATATAAGCGTTTAGATTAGCAGAGGCTTTGTCGGATAGTGGCTGCGCATCGCGCGTAACAGGCCAATAAAGGAATGGATAAAAGACAAGGTCATCTGTCTCGGGATTGACACTTTTTGCTCCTGCTGGCTCGATCGTTGTGCGGGCCGTGAGTTGGCGAGCGAGGCTGTCCATTGCTAAATCACTCATACGGTCGACACGCCCATTGCCAGTTTTAACATAGGCGAGATGCAGCGCAGTCGCCGCATCTAGATTTTTATCTTGAGCAATGCTTTCAGAAGGAATGCAAAGTATCGCTGCAACGAGGAATGCCGCTACGCTTTTGTTCAGATTGGGTTTGAAATAGTTCAGTCGTCCTGAGGCAGAAAGCGCAAAAAATGCATCTAAGGCCAACATCAGTAAAGCCGCGCCAAGTAACCACCCCCCAATCGTACGATCTTTCGTTTTTCCATAGGTTCCAATGGTTACGCCTGAAACATTTTCAATTGCAGTAAGGGCTTCAGGATTTTTGATCGTATTTAGCGCCTGCCGCCTCGCGCCCTGTCGGTAGAGACCCGGAAGGGTTTGGGCACTGATTTGTGTCTCGGCGAAAAGCTCATCGGCAATGCTGGCTGACTCAATGGGCGGTGTTTCCAATCGGCCATATCCATTTAGAACCCTTTCAGCCACCCAATCTCCAGAAGTTTCTTGAGCGCGGCTAGGCGTGGCGCGGGCCAAAGGTAAGATACGGCGCAACATTTCCACATAGAGGCCGCCGACAGGTAAATTTGACCATTCGGGCCCAGCCGTTACATGAAAAAGCACCAAGCGGCCCAAGCCTTGTGTTGAAGACGTCACGACCGGGGAGCCATCCTCAAGGCGCGCCCAGGTGCGTGTATCGGTCTCTGTACCCGGTTCAGCCATAACTTGGCGGCGCACGGTAATATCCTCAGGGATGGATAAGCCGAAAAAAGGGCTTTCGGATGTAAACGCCGCAAGACGCTGAGGGTCTTCCCAGGTCAGCGCGCCGCCTAATGCACGGCCTCCGCCGCGTAGTAAAACAGGCAAGAGACTATCTGGACGTTCCGCTAGTTTTTCGCCTGCGAAACGCACAAGTAGCCCACCTGTTTCGACATATTCTTTGACCTCATCATTCACCGTACGAGCAATATCAGGCATTATGATGACGCTGGGCGAGAGGGGAAGTAGGTCCTCTATCGTGCCCTCAAAGATGTCGGCATAGGGAGCTAGCGCAGTTTTTGCGTAAAACGGTTCGGATAGCAGTGGTGAGGCACTATCTTTCGCAGGCGTAACCACCCCGATTAAAGGACGACCCCAACTGTCATCAAGCAACTTAACCGCACCTGCCGAGGGGACGCCATTAGCACGGATTTGACTGACGCGTGATCGAAGCTCGCTGGGGAGTTTGAATTCAGCTTCAGCGCGCGTGGTTCCGGGCGGAAAATTGATGGCGGCTCTTCCAATCACTCTGCCATCATTTCCTCTAGCCACGATTTCTCCGCTACGTAGGCCTGAGGCATTTGTTCTATGCCAGACGGACTTGAACCCATCCGGCGTTTCGCGGGTTTCCCCGGGCATCAAGATTGAGAGATCGGATAAAGGGTCCAGACGGGTCGTCTGGCTTGCGGGTTTGAGGGCGAGATTTAAGTTTTCAGCCTTTCCAAAGTCTACACCAGAAGAGAGCCAAACAGCATCACTGCCTGACAAGTTTACAGCTTGCAGAGCTTGGGCTGTCTTCTCTCGCTGAGGTGGAAGCGCTTTTGGACGCAGCCCTTTCACCGCGCGCATGGCATCTTCAGCAGGTAGGAATTGTGGGGCGCCTGAAGGGTCTACCGTGGTTAGAAGTAGGACATCCATGTTTTTGCGGCGGGCATCGGAAATCTTGGCTTCGGCCTCTCGCATCACATTACTCCAATTCGGCGCGGCATCCCAACCGTCATCGATAACCAGCGCTAGCGGCCGTGTTGTAATGCCTTCTGTTTGTTGCAAAATGGGGCGAGCTAAAGCGACCGCAATCACGGCGCCAAGTAAAATTCGAAAGAGTAAAAGCCACCAGGGTGTACTGTCAGGAGTTTCTTCTTCGGTGACGACATCCTGCAAGATGCGTAGCGGTGGAAAGCTCTCCTTTTTGGGGCTAGGAGGCGTGACCCTTAGCAGCCACCAAATCAAGGGTAATGCCAATAGGCCCAACAGGGTCAGAGGCGCTAAAAATGTGAGGCCGCCCAGCGTCATAGCTGCGAGCCCGCCATGGCTGTATAGAGTGCGGTAAGCGCCGCATTAGCAGGTTTGTCCGTATAATGACGAATAATGGGCCAGCCTAGGCGGGAGGCCGTGCGGTCCAGCATCTCGCAATGTGCAATAAACTTAGCCTGATAGTCCTCGCGCGCGCGCTCAGCGCGTCCCACAAGAATAGGTTCCAATTTTGATAAGCCGGGAATACGAAGCTGAACGCGCCCTTTAAAAGGAAATTCGCGCTCCGCCGGGTCGATGATGTGAAGTAAGACACCTTTTGCAGGGCGGCCTGAGAGCCGGGCGAGGCGCTCGCGCCATACTTCTGGTGGCTCTAAAAAGTCAGAGGCTATCACTAATCTTGCATACGCTGGAATATCCGCATCAAGATTGCGTGTCGGGCCTTCTGTTAAGGCAAGCGTGCGCGAAATACGTTCTTGACCGATACGTCCTGACCGAGGGCGCTCGCTTTCACCCATAACAGCGCAGCGCTCACCTGCGCGCATCAGCAGTGACGTCATAGCCATACATAGAACAGTCGCGCGGTTTTGCTTGGTTGGGTATTTCTTCGAGGAAGACCAATTCATGCCGTCTGAGCCATCGCGCCAGAAATAGACTGTATTGGCGGCTTCCCACTCATTTTCACGGATATAGACTTGGTCGCCCCGAGCCGAACGCCGCCAGTCGATCTGTGTGGCTGCGTCAGAAGGTTGATAATTCCGATATTGCCAAAAAGTTTCGCCTTGTCCTGGGCGGCGGCGGCCATGCACCCCTTGGGCGACGATGGCGGCTACCCGTTCTGCCTCTGCTTGCAGGGCAGGATAACCAGCGGCCAGCTGTTCCGCGCGGCGGCGTAGCTCAATGGGTGAGGGAGCAGCGACAGCCATTAGCGTTTAAGCGATGCTTTCTTTCAGTTTAGCGATGGTTTGCGAAATTGTTCTTCCATCTGCTCGGGCTGCGAAGGTCAGTGCCATGCGATGTTGTAAAACAGGTGCCGCTAGCTCAAGCACGTCATCAATTGATGGCGATAAGCGACCATCCATCAAAGCCTTAGCGCGTGTCGCTAACATAAGCGCCTGTCCAGCCCGCGGGCCGGGGCCCCACGCCACGGTTTCCTTGACATCGGACAGGGCAGATTGATCGGGCCTCGCATTTCGCACTAATGATAGGATAGCTTCAACGACTTTTTCCCCGACAGGAAGCTGACGCACTAATTTTTGCATATCCATGAGCTGTTTTGCCGTGAGAACTTTTTTGGCAACAGCATCCTTGGCTCCAGTCGTGGCGATAAGAATATCACGCTCCGTGCCAAGGTCAGGGAAGCCTACATCTATTTGGAAGAGGAAACGGTCGAGCTGCGCTTCTGGGAGGGGATAAGTGCCCTCTTGTTCAATCGGGTTTTGTGTTGCGAGAACATGGAAAGGAGCGGGTAGATCATGGCGCTGCCCCGCAACTGTGACAAAACGCTCTTGCATCGCTTGAAGAAGTGCAGACTGCGTACGTGGTGAGGCGCGGTTGATTTCGTCCGCCATAAGGAGTTGGCAAAATACCGGGCCAGGAATGAAACGAAATGATCGTTTGCCTTTGGCTGTTTCCTCTAACACTTCCGAACCAATGATATCGGCGGGCATCAGGTCTGGTGTGAATTGTACGCGTTTTTCATTCAATCCTAGTACCGTCCCTAGCGTTTCAACCAATAAGGTTTTTGCAAGGCCTGGCACGCCGACAAGGAGCGCATGACCGCCAGAGAGCATCGCGCCAATAGATAATTCCACGACGTTATCCTGACCCAAAATGACATTGCCAATCTCTGTTTTGGCTTGAGACAACTTGTCAGAGGCTTTCTCCGCTGCTTTTTCTATATTCGCAGGAAGATTTATGTCGGTTTGCAAGCTCATAAAAGGAATCTCTCTATCAGAGTAATATTGAAAAATGATGGATTAAGCTTAGAGTAATGTCCATGGAAAACACGTTAAATGGCGGTAAGTCGCAGTTCTCTCTCCAAGATTTGATGAAGGCCCTTGAGGACACCGAAGACGGGCAGCGCCCCGTTGAGAAGTGGAGCCCCGATTATTGCGGCGAAATGGATATGGTAATCAAGGCCGACGGGTCGTGGTGGCATGAAGGCACACGGATTACGCGCCGAGGATTGATTGACCTCTTTGCGTCTATTTTGCGGAAAGATAAGGACGGCGAGACTTATTTGGTTACGCCAGTGGAGAAAATCAGAATCTCGATTGAACGTGCGCATTTCACCGCGGTCCGTGTCGATATTGAGGGCGAAGGTGACAAGCAACGGGTGTTCTTTACAACTAATTTAGATGATGTGGTTGAGGCAGGCGCCGAACATCCCATACGCGTGGAAACTGATACGGAGACGCTTGAGCCCACGCCATTTGTCAATGTGCGAGGACGCCTCGAGGCATCGTTAAACCGTCCGGTGTTTTATGAGTTAGTGGAAAGCGCCGTTGAGCGCGAAACTCCAAAAGGTAAGCAGCTGGGAATTTGGGCAGGTGGTATGTTCTTTCCGCTAGGCCCTGTAGGGGCACATGAAATATAGTCACGTATGAGTTTTGATTCTGATATTGTGATAGACAAACTTCGTGAGGGATTGTTACCCGTTGATATTTCCGATGGTGCGGATGCTATAAAACGCAAGGGGCAGCGAGGGGCATCCGTGTTAATGCCTTTGGTCAAGCGAGATGAGTGGCAGGTTATCCTTACGCAACGGCCTGAGACCATGCCTTCTCATGCGGGACAAATTGCGTTTCCAGGCGGAAAACGTGAAGAGGGCGAAAGTGCGCTGCAAGCTGCTTTGAGAGAGACCAATGAGGAAGTGGGCTTAGAACCCTCTGACATATCCGTTATTGGCCGCTTGCCTTCATTCAACGCGGTGAGTGAGTACAGGGTGACACCTTTTGTCGGCATCGTGAGTCCCGACGCCGCGATTGTTCCGGATGCGCGGGAAGTAGACGACGTCTTTGAAACGCCGCTGTCATTTGTTATGAATGCAAAAAATCATATTGCGCGGGATGTTTTCTTCGAAGGTAAAAATCACCGCCTCTACGATATGCCCTATGAGAGTAAGGATGGAATCCACCGGAATATTTGGGGGATGACAGCCATGATGATGTATCGGCTTTATCAACGTAGCTATTTGGGCGTTTATGAAACGGAATATTAAATGATAAGTCGGCGCGGGTTCATTGTAGGGGCATTGGCAATGGGTGGATGCGCGCCTGCTATTGTCAGCAAACCCATTAAAAAAATTGCCGTAACGATGGACGATTTTAGCTTGGGTTTCGATCTGCGCCTGAATCCCCGCGAACGCAATGAGCGGATATTAGAGACCTTCGAAAAACATAAGCACAAGGCCGCTGGCTTTGTGACGGGGCGCTTTGTCGATAGCGTTTTCGGAAATGAAATCGTTCAAAGCTGGTCGGATGCAGGTCACATGATCGGGAATCATACATATTCTCATATGAATTCCTCGCAGGAAGAGGTGGGGATTATTAAAGCAGATATTCTCAAAAACGATGTGTTGCTCTCGAAATACGCTAGCTATGAGAAAATCTTTCGTTTTCCATTTTTGGCAGAGGGTGGAACCCCAGAAAAAGTGGGCGAATACCGAAATTTTTTGGCGGAGCATAGGTTTCAGAATGCAGCAGTCACAGTGGACTCTATTGACTGGTTCACAACTGACCGGATGGAGAAGGCCTTAAAAGTAGATGGTACCACAGACTTAGAGGCTTATCGCACATATTATGTGAACGCGGTTGTGATTTTGGCTGAGCATTTTCATAATCTCGCTGAGCAGCTGGGGTATACTGGTATCCCTCACGCAATGCTTATGCATCACAACATCTTGAACGCGTTATTTATGGATGATGTATTAGTGGCTTTAAGAGAACAGGGATGGTCTCTGGTGGATGCGAAAGAGGCTTTTGCCGATCCATTTTATAGTCTTAAACCTGAGACGCCGACACGTGGGCGCAGCCTATTATCTGTCTTAGCTCAGGAACAAGGGATCACGGACACTAAGTTTCCTTCCGCTTATCGAGGCTTTGGCAAAAAAACGATGGACGCTTTGGGTCTCTAGTTTAGAGAGGTCACATGAATGCGTTAGATCCCCAAAAATTTCCTTGGATGCGAAGTCAGGCCATTTCCGCGATATTCCAAGCGCTGCCAAAAGGCAGCGTGCGTTTCGTTGGCGGGTGTGTACGGAATGCGCTTATGGGGGTAGAAGTTGGGGATATAGATTTGGCTACCCAGCTTGAGCCTACCGACGTGGCCAAAGCTATGGATGCCGCTAGTATTAGATATATCCCCACGGGAATCGACCACGGAACAATTACCGCTGTTTTAGATAAAGAAGCCATTGAAATTACAAGCCTGCGTAAGGATGTGGAAACGGATGGGCGGCGTGCTGTGGTGGCTTTCACCACTGATTGGGCCGAAGATGCCCAGCGGCGCGATCTAACGATAAATGCATTATATGCGGACTATGACGGAAAGGTATTTGACCCCACAGATCAGGGAATAGATGATTTAAACGTCAAAAAATTCCGTTTTGTTGGCGATGCTGAGGCAAGAGTACAGGAAGACTACCTACGAATTTTGCGCTTTTTTCGATTTCTTGCATGCTATGGTGGCGAGGCAAAGATTGATGCGGCCGCGTTAAAGGCGTGCCGTGAAAACAGGCAAGGGCTCAAGAAACTCTCCGCCGAACGGGTTTGGTCGGAGCTAAAGAAACTCCTCTTTGCAAGCGATCCATCACGCGCGGTTAGGATAATGCTGACCAATGAGATTCTGGACACTCTTTTACCTGAGGCTAGCAATGCGGAAGGGCTATCCAAAATGGTGGCTCTTGAGGCACGAGAAGGGATATTGCCAGACCCGCAACTCCGCTTGATGGCGATGAGCGCGAGGGAGCCCTTGCAAATGGCGCTGCTCTGTAAAAGGCTGAAAATGAGCACAAAGGAAACGGCGCGGCTGCGCGCTTGGTCTGATAGTTCGGTCGCCCTAGACCCGCACGCCGAAAATAGTGAGAAATTGAAAGCTATTTATCATGCGGGGAAACAAGTTGTTGTTGATCGCGCGCGCGTGAGAGCTGCGGGCGAGGAAGATGCTCTACTGAGCTCGCGGTGGATGAGCCTCGCTGATCTGGCGATGGGTTGGACACCACCAGAATTCCCCCTGTCTGGTAAAGATCTTAAAATGGCGGGCGTCGAGCCTGGACCAAAAATGGGGAAAGTGCTGGACGCCCTTAAAGCGCTCTGGGTTCGGAGTAACTTTACAGCGGATCGCGAAAAACTATTAATGGCTCTGAAGCTGATAAATCGATAAGAAAACCTATGTCTTTGAAACTCTACATTGGAAACTATAACTACTCTTCTTGGTCATTGCGCCCATGGTTGGTGTTGCGCAAAGCTGAGCTGCCTTTTGAAGAAGAGGTGATTGATTTAGACGTTCCGGGGTTTAAGGATAAGCTATTGGCTTTATCTGATGCGGGCACTGTTCCGGTCTTGGAAATTAATGGAGATATGCTCCCCGATAGCCTCGCAATCTCCGAGTTCTGTGCCAAGGCAGTTCCCAATCTTTGGCCCAAAGATGCGGCCGATAAAGCTGAGGCCATTCGCGTTACGAAACTTATGCATGAAGGGTTTGAAGCTATTCGGCGCGAGGCGCCCATGAACCTTCGTCGCCGCACGTCCAAGCCCGTTCCGCAAGAGTGCTTAGATGATGCGGCTGAAATGGTAGCTTTATGGGATGAGCTTTTGTCTCGTCACGACGGTCCGTTTCTCTTTAATGACTGGTCAATAGCGGATGCTTTTTATACCCCAGCAGCCACACGGTTTGCGAGTTATGATCTCCCGCGTACCGCACGTTCAGATACTTATATTTCCGAACTGATGTCAGATGCTGACTTTCAGGATTGGGAAGCAAACGCATTTATCGAGACACATATTCTGCCAGATACTGATAAGGTCAATCAATGAACTTAAGAGACGCTATCCGAACCATACCAGACTTTCCGAAACCCGGTATCATGTACCGTGATATCACGACTCTCTTGACCAACCGAAGAGCCTTAGCGGAGGCGGTGATTCAGCTTTCAGCGCCTTATAAGTATAAAGATGTCGACAATGTTGCGGGAATAGAAGCGCGGGGCTTCACCTTTGGGACGGCGGTCGCCTATGAGCTCGGCGCAGGCTTTGTACCTATACGAAAGAAGGGCAAGCTTCCCTTTGACACCTTTGAACAAGACTATGAGCTGGAATACGGAACTGATACCGTTGAAATCCATGCTGACAGTATTCGTAAGGGCGAGAACGTTCTAATTATTGATGACCTGATTGCCACGGGCGGAACCGCAGAAGCGGCTGTTCATTTATTGCGAAAGACAGGCGCGAATATTATTGGCGCGGCTTTTGTTGTGGATTTGCCAGAGTTAGGCGGTGTTGAACGCTTAGTGCGTATGGGAATCCCTGTAACAACACTTGTAAAGTTTGATGGCCATTAGCCCTTCGACCACTCTTATTTGATAATAGCTCTAATCTGTATTTCACCCGTCGTATCTATGGGCAGTGACGCGCCTGAGTAACGGATAACACATGCTCCGCCCACGCAGTCGGTATTGGCTGCGGGAAGAGCAGGGGAGCCAAAACTGCCCCCGGTAAAACCTGTTGTCGTTGCAGATACAAAACGCACATTATCCGGGAGAGTATCCGAAAGGTCAATCGCGTCCGCGTCGGCTGTTGCTGTATCGCTATTTGTGACAGTAATTCTGTAGAGCACCTCATTGCCAGGGGTCATATACAGTCCCTCATTAGCGGGGTCATAAACCTCCACAGATTTTACGGCGGTGAGATCCGCAGCCAAGAAGGGACACATGGTTATCGGCGCGATTGTTATGCCCTGCTGCAAAGGATCGGCGGGCGCGTTGGGTGGGTTGTCATAGGTGATGACAATTTGATCGATAGGCGCAAGAAAAGTTGCCGTCATATTGCCGGCAGACTCAGTCAAACCGGATGCCCCAGTTCCCACAATGCTCGGCCCTGAAACGGTATTCGCCGAGCTAGGCGTCAGAACCGGCGTTACAGCCGTGCCATTATGGAAACCCGTTACGGTAATTCTGTCCGTAAATGCTCCGTTGTCAAAGTCCACGTCATATAAAGAAAACTGCGCATCTCCGACGCCAATTCCGGGAACTCCGACATCAATTGTAGTGACAAGAGAACTCGTGTTTGACGGAAAATCGATGAGGTAAAATAATCCATAAGCTGCCGGTTGGCCGCCCGTGAGAACCGTATCGGTTACAGGTGTATTAGTCCCGTTATATGCAAGGAAGCTGCCTGTACTGCCGCTAAGGGTAAAGTCCAAATCGACGCCGTTGACTGTATAGCTGTCGGTCAGAGCTCCGGATGTCCAGCCATTCGTGGTGCCTGGCGCGTCCCAACTATGGGTGAATTGATCTGCCGCAGCGCAGGTTAGGCTAGGGGGGGTTGGCGCCGGGGCGGGGGTGAGCGTTAAAATGTCGTGGTCGTCTTCTGATGTGATACCATTGTTCGGCGTTGAGTCCGGATCGTTTTGATCGGAGGCTGTGACTTCAGCGGTGATATCATAGGGACCAAAATATCCCACGGTGGCATTGATGGTGAGAGAATTAGTTGTTCCGCCCGTTAAACTTGCGGGCAATGTCCAGAGCCCTGTGGCATCATCGAAAGTGCCTGGGCCGCTATGAGAATTATAAGTTAGGCCGCTCGGAAGATTAATCTGAGCAGATACATTTGTCGCCGAAGCTGGCCCAGCGTTTAAGAGGTCGAACGTCAAATTGACCGATGAATTTTGCGCCGGTGAGTTAGTCCCTGCATTGACAGAAAGAGACAGATCCGCGTCATTGGGGTTGAGGAAAAATAAGGTAGCGCGCTGAAACGATCCGTCATCAGCTTGGCCCCAATTGTCACAAATTATGACGTCCCAATCACCATTCGCGTTTTCTCCGTTGAAAGCCGAAAGGGGATTGTTCGGCCTAACGTCATTTTCATAGGGCGGGGCGAGGGTGCCGTCAGCGGTCGTATGGCCACCATTGTTGATCAAGTCTGGGGCTGTATCATCTAGCTTAATGTTGTAGTTAGTAACGCTGATACCGAAATCATGGTTTATGACCTGAACATCAGTGTTTGAGGGCGAAACTAGTCTCACGCGTAAGTCACCGCGATATTCGTGAGGGAGCAATAATCCCAAATCTAAGTCGGTGATTGAGGTTGGCCCCCCCGAAACGGAAATTGTCCGTGTTAGATTATTTGTGCCGCAAGCTGTTCCGGCACCCAGGGCTCCAGCCGTTGTGTTTTCGAAGGTTTGGGCTGCTGCATTTGTGTAAACGAACTGCCCCAAGAAGAAGCAAGCGGCGAGCTTGAGTGCGCCTGTAAGTTTTGTGGACGGGGACTTCATGTGTCGCATTTAAAAATCATTCCGCTTTTTGACTCTCTGACGAGGCTGCGACGCTTTTTTTGCACTAGATTTCATTGCTTTTTGCGATCTCATCGACGTATTACCAGGGCCAACACCCCGTCGGTCTATCGTGAAAATGATATCTTGGTTGCTATTTTTGAAGAGAGACACCCTCGTTTGCTTAGAACTCCAGCCTAGGGGTTCTGTCGTCGGAAACTTCCATAACTTGCGATCGCGAGCGCGTCGGCTTGGTGCGAAGTTAGAATTGAATAAATTTTCGAGGCTTGTAGCTTTCTCGTGGTCCTTACCGAGGTTAAATGTAACCTTTGAAATTTGAGAGCTGCTATTAAAACTCTTCCCAGTCAGCGTCACAACAACTCCGCTAACTTCAAACTGTGTTTGGCGAATTGAAGGGTCGTTGGATTTGAAGGTTTTGGGTGTATTCGCAGCGAATTGGGGTAACTCGTCAAGAGTTACTCCCAGTTCAGATAGAGCTAAAGTAATTGGAGAGGTAGAGGTGTTCGCATAGGCTGGCACTGCAGCGCAGAAACTAACGGCCAGCAGGCCTATAGCTTTCATCGTATTTGTAAGAGGCATCCGAATACTCCAAATTTGGAGCGTATCGTGGCCTAACAGTCTTAAAACTTCGCAAATGAACTGCTAATGCTCGTTAACCCCCTTGGAGCTGTGGTAAGCCCCGCGTATTATACGTTAAACTTAAAGAGCATAATGTCGCCGTCTTTGACGATATAGTCTTTCCCTTCTTGGCGGACCTTCCCAGCCTCTTTTGCGCCTTGCTCCCCATTATTTGCAACATAGTCCTCATAGGCCGTTGTCTCTGCGCGAATGAACCCTTTTTCAAAGTCGCCATGGATGACGCCTGCGCATTTTGGGGCAGACCAGCCCTTTTGGAAGGTCCAAGCACGGGCTTCTTTGGGGCCCACGGTGAAATATGTTTGAAGACCTAACAACGCATAACCAGATCTGATGAGACGGTTCAGGCCGGGCTCTTCGAGTCCAATGGCACCTAAATACTCTTTTTGTTCTTCATCGTCTAGCAGGGCCATTTCTGACTCTATCTGCGCTGATATAATAACTGCTTGAGCACCTTCAGATTCAGCGTGGGCGAGAACTTTTGCCGAGAAAGCATTACCCTCGGCAGCGCTCTCCTCGTCAACATTGGCGACGTAAAGAACCGGCTTGGATGTTAGGAGCTGTAGCATGCGCCATGCTTTTTTATCATCTTCATCAATTTCGGCGGTTCGGGCCGGTTTGCCATCTTCAAGAATTGCAATAGCCGTTTCAATCAAGCGCATGGTCTGAATCGCATCCGCGTCTTTTTGTTTGAGTTTTTTCTCGAGGCCGGGCTTGCGTTTTTCGAGGCTTTCCAGGTCAGCTAGCATCAATTCTGTTTCAATGGTCTCGAAGTCTGACATGGGGTCGATGCGGCCATCAACATGGGTAATGTCGTCATCCTCAAAGCAGCGCAGAACATAAATAACGGCGTCTGTTTCGCGGATATTGGCGAGGAATTGATTGCCCATGCCTTCACCTTTTGAGGCGCCCTTAACGAGGCCTGCAATATCCACAAAGTTCATGCGAGCAGGGATGCGCTGGGCAGATTTACCTATCTCCGCAATCGTATCAAGGCGAGGTTCAGGCACGGCTACGTCACCAACGTTAGGTTCGATTGTACAGAAAGGATAGTTTGCCGCTTGCGCATTAGCCGTCTTAGTTAAGGCATTGAAAAGTGTGGATTTTCCAACATTAGGTAAACCTACAATACCGCATTTAAAACCCATGAATCTAACCCTTTATATATTCAGTGACGCGCGTTTGAAATAACTCGCGATTTCCGTCTGCGAGCAGCTCCGCATAGCGGGCGGACCCATTACAAATATCATCTCGTGTGTTGTGTTCCGCTTTTGCAAAGTCGCTGAGCACATAACTATGCACCCGATCCTTATGACCAGGATGACCAATGCCTAAGCGTGCGCGGTGGAAGTTCTCTCCGCAATGCTGGCGAATTGATCGTAGGCCGTTGTGTCCCGCAATTCCGCCGCCAGTTTTCATTCGAAATTTTCCGGGCGCCAAATCAAGTTCATCATGGAAGACGGTTACGTTCTCCAGAGGGATCTTATAAAATGACATAGCTGCTTGAACGGATTGTCCCGACTCATTCATGAATGTCATAGGCTTAAGCAGCAAAACTTTTTTGCCGCCAATAAGACCTTGGCGTGCCATCCCTTTGAATTGAGATTTCTCAGCAGGGAAGTGATGGTCATCGCCAATGGCGTCTATGACCATAAAGCCGATATTGTGACGGTTCCCGGCATATTTTGCGCCGGGATTACCTAAGCCAACCCATAAAAGCATATCAGGCTCCGCTCGTTTGCGGCGAAACCAGCCAAACAAGTGGCTTAGCCTTCGCCCTCAGCATCGCCTTGTGCGTCTGCAGGAACATCACCGGCTGCAACAGCTTCGCCATCTTCCTCAGTATTAGCTTCAACAGCTGCGCGAGAAGCAACGACAGTCGCAATTGTGAAGTCACGATCGTCAATTGTTGGCTTGGCACCTTTTGGCAATGATACGTCAGAAATGTGAATTGAATCGCCAATTTCCATTTTGGATACATCAACTTCGATGTTGTCAGGAATGTCACCCGCTGGGCACTTAACTTCGATAGAATAGCGAACGACATTTAGTGTTCCGCCTTCTTTCAGGCCAGGAGATTCTTCTTCGCCAACAAAGTTTACAGAGACTTCAACTTCGATAAGTGTTTTGTTGGTTACGCGGTAAAAGTCGAGATGCATCGGTGCATCTGTCACAGGGTGAAACTGAATGTCCTTTGTGAAGACTTTCTGTGCTTTACCATCGTGCTTAAGCTCAATCATGCTACCGATAAACTGTCCTGAATTGATAGCTTTCAGAACTTCATTATATTTCACAGCGACTGCAACAGACGCTTCGTCGCCACCATAAATAACGCCGGGGACAAGATTATTACGGCGAGCTTCGCGCGCACCGCCTGTGCCTGTGTTTTCACGTACACTTACATCAAGAACAACACTCATTTTTCTTCTACCTTTTAGGGGCTCTAAAAATAATGAACCGCCCGTAAAGGCGGCGAAACGAATATAGAGCCAAGAGATTCCTATATCGCCGCGCTACTTATGTGAAAACGCGCCGCGATGCAAGGGGTTAAAACGCGAGAAATTCGAGATGTTGTTGGACATAATTTAACCAAAAAAGAGAGCTCAATTGCTTTGGTGTTAAGTTCGACCTATTGTCGCGGTACTGAAAGGACAATTTTATGTTGAAAAAACACCTTTACCTTCCTCTTCTTACCCTTCCATTCATGGCAGTTTCGCCCGCTTTCGCTGATGATGTGGCCCTGACAATCTATGGCGACAATCGCGCGCTTGTGGTTGATAATCGCATATTGGACCTAAAAAGTGGGGAACAGGTCGTCGAAATGCCCGGTGTGTCCTCTCAGATTATATCGCCTAGTGTGACATTAAAAGCAGACGGCATAGAGATTATTGAACAAAATTTTGACTTCGACCTGCTTTCACCCAGTAAGCTAATGGAAAAAGCCGTTGGTCAATATGTCGAAATCATTCGCACCAACCCTGCTACGGGCGCTGAAACATCACAGCGCGTCAAAGTCCTCTCCGTCAATAATGGCGTGGTGATACAAACAGGCAATAGTATTGAGGTGTTGCGGGATGATAATATCCCCACGCGAGTCGTCTTTCCTAGAGTTCCTGATAATCTAAGGGCGAAACCCACACTCTCGGTTGCCGTTGACTCCGCCGCGCCCGGTCTTCGTGACGCGGAACTGACATATCTGACAAATGGTATTAGTTGGCGCGGGGATTATGTGGCTGTCTTTGATGAAAAAGACGAAACGATGAGCCTTCAGGGGTGGGCGACCATCAACAATCAAACCAATACGAGTTTCGAAGATGCTGAGCTCTCTGTGATTGCTGGAAAAATTGGTAATCAAAACAACCACAATAATTACAACAGAAATCGTTATAACAATCGCAATAATGGCCTGCGAAATGGCGGTTTTGAAGCGGGAACGGCTGAGCGAATAGGGGATAATTACATTTATCCGCTTCCGGGCCGTACGACGCTGTCAACAAAACAAACAAAGCAAGTCTCTTTTATTGACGCTGATGCGGTGAAAGCTCGCAAAGTCTATGAGTTTTATCCCAACGGGTTTCAAACTGTTGAGAACCCGCAAAGTGTGGATTCTCGCATCGCCTTCTCAAATTCCAAAGCAGGCGGCTTGGGAGAGGCCTTACCCAAGGGAACGGTACGGGTGTATTCAAAGGATCAGCGCGGTAAGTCTCAATTTGTGGGGGAAAACCAGATTGATCACATGGCCGCGGGTTCTGATATTTCCATGAAGATTGGCGAGGCCTTTGACATTACGGTCAAGTCGACAAAGGTCAAAGAAACCAAAGTTAGCCGCTATGTTTTGGATACTGAGATGAAATATGAGGTCCGTAATGCTAAGTCTGAGGCAGCGACGGTCTATATTCATCATAACTTCCCGGGTTGGTTCACCAAATGGACGATTTTGGAAGAGAATATAAAAAGTAAAGACCGTGACGCATATTCCAAAGTCTGGGCGGTAAAGGTCCCCGCCAATGGTTCGGCTGATTTGACTTTTAAAATTCGGCGGGATTGGCGTTAGGCGCGTTTAATGCGGCTAATCTTAATAAGCATTTGTCTTTGGGCCTTGGCTTTTTCGGCGGCGGCGCAAACAGTCGTGGATTCGGAGGGCGCAGAGCAGACGTCGTTGACGATTTACCCTGATAACCTCGCTATGGTGACAGAAATACGCAAGGTCACATTGCCTAAAGGCCCTGCAACTATTCGCTTTTTAGGCGTGTCGGATCAAATCATTCCGCAAAGTGCAATCTTGCAGGAGTTTGAAGGCCTGAATTTAGAACGCAATTTCGATACAGATGTTATTACGCGCGGCAGTTTGATGGAGAAGGCGGTTGGCGAGCCAATCACGATTCGCCGAGTAAATCCCGCAACAGGGGCTGTGACTGACGTTAGCGCGACATTACTTGCCGCGCCGCAGCAAAATATACCAGCTAATCGACTGCGTTGGGCCCGTCAGCAAATGATAGAAGGGGCTGTTTTTGAGATTGGCGGAAAGGTTGAGGCCTTGGAATGCTCGGGCCTCGCCGAAGCGGTGCTGTATAATCAACTCCCCAAAGGTTTAAATCCCAGCCCCGTCTTATCGCTCATTGTCGAGAGCGATATCGCAGGCGAGAGGGAGCTCACGATTAGCTACATGACTCGCGGCCTAGGTTGGGAGGCGGATTACCGACTGGATATGCCGCCAAATATGTCAGAAGGCTCATTACTGGGGTGGCTCACACTCACCAATGACACATCAAAATCATTTGAGGACGTCCCAACAGCGATTGTTGCCGGAACACTTAATCGCGCTGATGATGATTATCGGCCGGCACTGCCTAGGATATTCACACCAAATTGTTGGGCGAAGGGGTCGACTAAGACAGGCATTAGGGTTGCGGGTTTCGGGTCTACAGCTAGTCGCTCCTTAAGTCTTCAAGGCGCAATACCTGCGTTTGCTCCGCCGCCCCCAAATGTACAAAAAATGGAAAGTTTTGCGGCGGACGAAGTTATCGTAACGGCCTCCAGACGCCAGGCGGTTCGCGAAGACCTTGGCGATTATAAACTTTACCGTACACCCGAACCTGTGACCGTTGCGCCAATGCAGACCAAACAAATCGCATTTTTAAACATAAACGATGTTGGAGCTGACCGTGTCTTTGCCTTTCGATTCCCTGAAAGTCATGAAACTGGTCCCTTTGGCGCCACTGTGGAATATCGTGTTGATAATAGCAAAGATGGCAATCTTGCTCAGCCGCTACCCAAGGGGAACTTTAGAGTATTCACCCACCGCAAAAATGGTATTCCAGCTTATCTAGGCGAAGACCGTGTGGACAACCTAGCTGTAGACCTTCCGGCAGAGATAAAAGTCTCAGAGAGTGTTGCCGTACAAATGCAAAGCCGCATTGAGGGCATAAGTCGAGGCAAGGGCGATGATGCCGTCCATGAGATACATCTCTCTGCGGATTTATATAATGCGACACCTGAAACCGTTCAGACAGAGATCGAAATCCGTGACATATTCCTGAGGCAAGACGATATTAGTAAAGCGTCTCATGCCCACGACCCTGAAGAAATTGTTCCGACCTATCCGATCACGCTTAAGCCTGAGAGTGCAGAGCGCTTCCATCTCGTCGTCCCAATGCAAGAAATCTATTATTTCGATTACGATGACTTGGACATTGACGATGAAGACTATATTGGGAAGACACAAACATCCTATGCGGCGGGGCGATATGGTCTGTCTTCGAGTTTTGGTTCAGGCGGTTGGGCCACTCAGTATTTTACGCAGGTTACAGGACTATCACTAAAGGTCGAGACGGTTTTGCTCTCCTACACAGAAGTCGAGACTGCGGAGGGGGAGGATAAAATTACCGCCAAGCTCAAACATATTGTCAAAAATTCGACCGATAAAACTGTAAAAATGGCGTTCGTCTTGCCCGAAGATAATGAAACGCTACGCGTTTTAGAGAGCTCAATTGAGATGGATAAAACCAATCAGAATACATGGGTATTAGAGCTTAAACCTGGTCAAAGACGAAGCCTGAGCTACCAACTCTCCGTTCTTGAATAGACATCTTCAAAATAAAAAAGCCCGCTTTAAAGCGGGCTTTTAATTTTGTTAGCTGAGCGTGAGCTATTTCTTCTTCAGCCCAAACCAATTGCGTTTTGCCTTTTTAGGTTTCGCCTCTTTCACATCCTCCGGTTCTGTACTGATAGACGCTTCAGGGGCAGCAGCAGCCTTACGCGTAGGAGCTTTGCGGCGTGCGCTAGGCTTGGTTGTTTCGTCTCCCGCAGGAGCCTCTTCTTTGGCTTTCATAGGGGCCTTTTTGCGTGCCGGCGCCTTTTTCTTTACCGGCGCTTTGGCCTCTTCAGCCTCCGTTTTTTTAGCCGGTGCCTTTTTGCGTGCTGGCGCTTTGCGTTTTGCAGGGGCTTTTGTCTCCGCTGCTTCGGCCTTTTTTGGGGGTGCCTTCTTTTTTGCGGGCGCTTTACGCTTTGGCTTCGGGGCCTCCTCGGCCGTTTCCGCCGCGGTCTCTTTACCCGGGGCCTTACGGCGAGCAGGCGCTTTGGACTTCATCTTTGTGACAGTCTCTTTGACTTCAGGTGATTTGGCGGCGCGTTTACGTGCCGGCTTCTTCTTTGGCGCCTCTTCCTCGGCGACCTTCTTAGCAGGAGCCTTACGGCGTGCCGTTGAGCGCGTTTTCGCGCTATCTTCAGCGTCCTCTTCGACCTTGGGTGTGTCCTCAGCGTTGGTGTCTTCTACCTTTACTTTCTTTGCTGGGGCTTTGCGGCGTCCGCGTTTTGGCTTTTCCTCGGTTTCAGCGATGTCGCCAGCTTTAGCTTTTTTGGCTGATGCTTTCCGTCGGCCACGCTTTGGTTTTTCATCCTCATCAGACGTTTCAGCCGCTAGATCTTCTCCGGTATCATCCTTTTTCTTACCGGGCGCTTTGCGGCGACCACGGCGAGATTTCGGCTTGTCCTCAGTTTCATCAGTTGCACTCTCAGGCTTTTCGGCGAGCTCAGATGCTGTTTCCTCTTTTGTTTCCTCTGAGCCAGTCTCGTCCCGACGCTTACCGCGGCCTCCACGGCGGCCTCTTCGGCGGCGACGCTTCTTACGGACTTCACCGTCGCCATCGTCATCTCCGTCACGAACTTCGTTTTCAACGGCGTCATCCTCGTCAGAATCATCGCGATCACGCTTTTTGGGTTTCTTTTTCTGTTCATTACGCTGTTTACGGAACTCTTTTTCAATTTCCTCCAGCGGATCTGGTCCGTCGCCTTTGGCCTTTTCAAGCACTTCAATCTCATAGGAAGGGCGAATAAGGTCTTCATCTCCAACAAGTTCAGTGAACAAGCCGGATGTGTCATCAACGTGCTGGAGTAGGTCGCGTTTCTCGTTGAATATATAGAGGGCGACATCCGAGCTAACCTTCAGGCGAACCCGCTTAGCTTTCCCCCGAATGCCCACTTCTTCGACAGCGCGAATAGCGGCGAGAGCAGAAGACTCGATGGTACGTTTGCGGCCAACACCTTCACAGTGCTCACAATGCGCAGTTGAACCTTCAAGAAGGCTCCGGCGACGGCGCTGACGGGAAATTTCCATCAGGCCAAATTGTGAAATGCGAGAGGTTTGAACGCGAGCGCGATCTCGGCTAAGCGCATTTTTCATCGTGCGTTCGACCGCACGATTGTTTTTATGCTCATCCATATCAATGAAGTCGATGACGATAAGGCCTGCCAGGTCGCGAAGACGCATTTGACGCGCGAGTTCCTCAGCGGCTTCGGTATTGGTCTTAAGCGCCGTGCGCTCAACATTGCGTTCCTTGGTAGAGCGGCCTGAGTTCACATCCACAGAGACCAGAGCTTCCGTCGGGTGGATAACCAAATAACCACCTGATTTTAGCTGAACAACGGATTTCAGGCTGTCTTCAATCTGGCGTTCTACATTATATCGTAAAAAGAGCGGAATATCGTCTTTATAGGCTTTAACATTTTTGGCATGGCTCGGCATGAGCATCTTCATGAAAGCTTTGGCCGTTTTATAAGCGTCTTCTCCTTCAATCAGGACCTCTTCAATTTCCTTATTATAGAGATCGCGAATAGAGCGCTTAACTAGGTTGCCTTCTTCATGGATGAGGGCAGGGGCGATGGATTTTAAAGTCGTATCGCGGATTTCATCCCAGAGGCGGGAGAGATATTCGTAATCGCGTTTGATTTCGGCTTTGGTGCGTTTTGCGCCCGCTGTACGAACGATAACGCCCATGCCTTGCGGGACTTCAAGCTCGCTCATGACGGATTTAAGGCGTTTGCGGTCAGACCCATTAGCGATCTTACGGGAAATGCCGCCGCCGCGCGCTGTGTTTGGCATCAACACGCAATAACGACCGGCTAATGACAAATAAGTTGTCATCGCCGCGCCTTTATTGCCGCGCTCTTCTTTCACAGCTTGGACAAGCAAAATTTGGCCGCGCTTTATTACCTCTTGGATTTTATAGCGGCGGCGTGATTGGCGTTTGCGGCGTGAGGAAGCGACTTTGACTTGTTCCTCGGCGACCTCCTCGTCATCTGCATCGGCAACATCATCGGCGTCAGGGTCGACATTTTCATCAGCGTCTAAGTCTTCAGCTTCGCCATCTTCCTCAATGTCTTCATCATCTTCGGCGTCAGCCGCTTTTTGTTCGGCTTCTTCAGCTTCGAGTAGGGCGAGCTTATCTTCATGCGGGATTTGATAATAATCCGGATGGATTTCACTAAAGGCAAGAAAGCCATGGCGATTGCCGCCATATTCGATAAAGGCCGCTTGTAGGGAGGGTTCGACGCGCGTAACGCGGGCCAGATAGACGTTACCTCTGATTTGCCGCTTAGCACGGCTCTCAAAATCTAGTTCTTCAACGCGGTTGCCGTCTACGATTACGACGCGTGTTTCTTCCGGGTGGGAGGCGTCGATAAGCATTTTCTTTGTCATGGTATTCTCCAAAGAGCCGCGCTCGACCGTCACTTCGCCTTAAAAGAGGCGTGGAGGTAAGGGGCTCTGATATATGTATGTTTGTATTTGGGTTTACGGCACGCGCAACGGTCCCGGCCTTGGCCGTTTGGGACTGATAATATGCGTTTGCAGCGTGCATAGTAACTTTCATTATGCAAAGCCAAGCGGGCTTGGCGGTGCGTCGAGTACGAAAAGCCGCGATTGCGGGCGCATCCTGCGCTTAGATTCCATCTCGTGATTGCGTTGTGCCCTATTTCGGGTCACTGCGCAAAGCATTTGTCACCTTTCTTTCTCGCCCATAAAAGTAACGCTCTGTTCACTATAAAGAGGGCATATAGCGCTATGCTACGATTTCTCGTGACATTGTTGATTTGGGGAGGGCTTGCGCTCAGCGCAAGGGGGGAAACTCTGACGGCGATTTCCTATGAAAATCAGACCGTCCTGCTTCAGCTGTCCGGCGAAGTGACGCCAAACGTCTTCACAATGGGGAATGGCAAGCCGCGCGTTGTCGTCGATCTTCCCAATTCGGATGTTAATCTTAACGGTAAGACACTAGTAAAAGGTCCTCAGACCATTGACGGGCAGGGATCCGTGAAACGTGTTCGCCTGGCGGCTCGAGATGGCGGTGTTCGTGCTGTGCTGGATCTCGCAGATGGTGCTAAGATGGTAGATTATAAGGTCGTTGGGAGCGCTCTTCTTATCCAGCTCAATGGCAAAGTCGTTAGCTCCGTGCCTCGCTCCGCTATTCCCGAGGTCACCGGCCCTCGATACTTTGAAAACACTATTCCTTATCCCCGCTTGGCGCCAAACATGGCGATTAAGCCTGTCCGAAAGCCGGTGATTGTCATTGATCCCGGACATGGCGGGCGGGACCCTGGCGCTGTGGGCCGTAAAGGCACCCATGAGAAAAAAATTACCTGGGCTTCTGCCCAAGAGCTCCAAAAACAACTTTTGGCGACCGGACGGTACACCGTGATGATGACACGTTCCAAAGATGTTTACGTTGATCACGCTGAGCGGATACGCATTGCCCGCGCTGGCGGAGCTGATCTCTTCATTTCAATCCATGCCGACTCCGCGGGTAATAAAACCGCGCGCGGGGCATCGGTTTACACGTTAGCAGATCGGGCAAAAAATCGTTCAAAGAGGATCGTCAATTCCCAAAACTGGATTATGGATGTGGACTTGACCGCACAGAGCGACCCCGTTGGAGATATATTGGTTGATTTGGCGCAGCGAAGCACTGCGACACAGTCCGAAAAATTTGCAGACCTGCTCCTGACCGAGCTTGGCGGGACGACGCAGCTGATTGGGAACTCACACCGCCGGGCGGGCTACTTTGTCCTACTGGCCCCTGACGTCCCTGCGGTGTTACTGGAAATGGGTTTTTTATCAAACTTGCAGGATGAGAAACTGCTAAATTCGACGGCTCACCGCAAGAAAGTCTTGAAGTCTGTGACCCGCTCCATCAATAAGTATTTCGATAGCCAGGGCTGATAACAGCACTGTTTAAGCGTGGCAGAATCATGTCAAGAGCAGTCCTAAATACGCCGTAATTTTAAGCCAAAGCCGATTCATGGAAAACGAACCTCAAAAACCCAAGAAAAGCCTCAAGCGGAGGCTCATTAAGGTCTTCAAATGGCTTTTTGGACTCGGTGCTGTTTTCGGGCTTATTGCAGCCGTCGCGTTGTTCGTTTTCGTGGTCCGCGCGACGAAAGATTTGCCTAGCATTGAGACCTTAGCTGAATACCAACCGCCAGTGATGTCGCGCGTCCACGCGGGGGACGGTAAGCTGATTTCGGAATTTCGTACTGAGGCCCGCGTATTCGTGCCAATCGAATCTGTGCCAAAGCAATTGCAACATGCTTTCGTTGCGGCGGAAGATCAGCGTTTTTACTCTCATAATGGCTTTGATGAAAAGGGCTTTATCCGCGCGATGATTGCCAATGTGGGGCATGTTATAAATGGCCGCCGTCTAGAAGGGGGGTCAACCTTAACACAACAGGTCGCTAAAAATTTCCTTGTTGGTGATGAGCGCAACATCACCCGCAAGGTGCGTGAGGTCGTAATCGCAGGACGCATAGAAAAAGCGATGGACAAGGATACGATCCTAGAGCTTTACCTGAATGATATCTATTTTGGCCGAGGTGCGTATGGCGTTGCGGCTGCCTCATTGAACTACTTTGGTAAGCCAATGAAAGATTTGTCTCTTGACCAAATCGCTTATTTGGCCGTCCTGCCCAAAGCGCCTAACAATTACCGCGTTGATGACCCTGTCAAAAAAGAGCGCGCTTTGAGACGCCGAAGCTACGTTCTCACGCGCATGGCAGAAGACGGGTATGCGGATGCGAAGCTAGCGGAAGAAGCCAAGACAACAGACATTGTGGTTGTCGACCGTTTTGAAGGTGATGAATATCTCGCCGCAGAATACTTCGTGGAGGAGGCGCGTAAGCAAATCAAATCCATGTATGGTGACGATGAACTTTATGAGGGCGGCTTATCTATTCGGACAACGCTCGATACACGCCTACAACTTGCGGGTCGTAAAGCCTTGCGGGATGGTCTCGAGGCCTTTGACCGTCGTCATGGTTATCGCGGTCCGTTGGCGACATGGGATAATTTTGATGATTGGAAAACGAAGCTCGCTGCCTATGAAGCTCCAAAAGATATTGGCGACTGGCGCGTGGCTTTGGTTTTGGAAGCGAAAGGGACTGAAGCTAAGCTCGGCTTTGCTGACGAACTTGCCAATCCCGAAGCAAAGGAGGGCGAAGAGGCGCCCGAACCCGACGCGAGCGGGACGCTTAATGTTTCTGATATTAAATGGGCCAAGCCAGCGCTTGCCAAAGGCGCCGTCGGTAAAGAACCGAAAAAAATCACGGACGCCGTTAAAACCGGGGATATAATTCTGGTTCAGCGGAAACCGCGCGCAAAAAAAGATAAAACTGACGACCGCATTACGGCCTATAACCTTCGCCAAATACCCAAGGTAAATGGTGGCCTTATCGCAATGGACCCACATACAGGCCGTGTTTTGGCTTTGGTTGGCGGATATAGCTTCGAGCAAAGCCAGTTTAACCGCGCGACGCAAGCCAAACGTCAGCCAGGTTCAGCCTTCAAGCCTTTTGTCTATGCCGCAGCATTAGATAACGGGTTCACACCCGCCAGCCAGGTTTTGGACGCGCCATTCGTGATTGAGCGTCAAGATATCGAATGCGAAGAAAATGAACTGGGGTCTCTGGAACTGCGGAAAGTCGATGAGGATGGGCAGGCACAGCTTGAGCAAGACGGTGATGTATCCGCTGTTGAGGAGGATGAGTGTGAGCGCTTTTATAAACCCTCAAATTACAACACCGGGAAGTTTTATGGTTTGAGCACATTGCGTTTGGGGCTTGAAAAATCCCGAAACGCGATGACGGTTCGCCTTGCGAATGATATTGGAATGACTCCAGTCAATGAATATGCTCGCCGCTTTGGTATATATGATGAAACTAAACCTGAATTAGCTTGGGCTCTTGGAGCAGGGGAAACCTCGCTATTGAGGTTAGCGAGTGCCTATTCCACTTTGGCGAATGGCGGCAAAGCCGTGACGCCGACAATTCTCGACCGCGTTCAAGATGGCCAGGGAAAGACAATTTTTGTGAATGGCGACAAAATCTGCGAGGCGTGTCAGCAAGACGAGTTTCGTGGTGGCCCGCCGCCGGAAATGCCAGATGAGCGGCCAGTCGTTATTGACCCTGTCACGGCCTATCAAGTGACTTTCATGCTAAAAGGTGTTGTGGATAATGGAACGGGATTTAGGGTCCGCAGGCTAGGACGTCCTATGGCTGGTAAGACAGGCACGACCAATGACTCCTATGATACTTGGTTTATGGGCTATTCACCTGACCTGGTGGCAGGGGTCTATGTTGGCATGGATACTCCAGAGCAGATGGGAATAGAAACTGGCAGTTCTGCGGCGTCTCCAATATTCACGGACTTCATGGAAGTCGCGCTAAAGGATCAACCCAAAGTACCATTCAGAATCCCTGAGGGGGTCACGCTATCGCCCGTCAATCGCAATACAGGTGAGCCATCTTATATCGGCGCGCCGGACTTCATCCTCGAGGCTTTCCGGCCGGGTTCAGAGCCCACTGTAGGGGCGCTAAAATCAACGATTCGCGTCGGTAGCGGTTCTGACAGTTTCGGGAATTATGACTTTGATTTTGGCGATGATAATGAGGCTGAAAACGAGCTCAATGCGGAAGGCGAAGACGCAGGCGACGGAGATGAGGAAGCTAATGGTGAGAAAGAAAAGTTGACAGAAAGAGTTAAAGACTTGCTCGACGATATTGAGGAAGGTTCTGAGCAGGGAGCTGCGGCCGAACTTCCGATAGACGAAGCGCCG
>JAHDCL010000002.1:0-15875 GCA_020629875.1 Hellea sp. | reverse complement strand
TGAGGAAGGTTCTGAGCAGGGAGCTGCGGCCGAACTTCCGATAGACGAAGCGCCGAAGAGAGAGCTAGATATTAGGCCAGAAACACCGGTTGACGTGGCGGTCAAGGCACCCCCGGCAGCTGATGTTCCAGAAGTCGAAAAAGAGGTAGAAGAAGCACTTGATGAAGGTCTCTACTAGGCCTATCAAACCGTCATGAGAGCTGATATCTTACAAATGAAAGACGACATCGAGCAGTCCATTGCACTGCTAAGGAGGCGTCTTTGACTGGGAACCATCTGAACAACGCCTCGCTGAACTAAACGCTCTTAGCGAACGGCAAGACTTTTGGGATGATGCGCAAAAAGCACAAAAGCTCATGCAAGAGCGCGCTCGCCTTGAAACGGCATTCGAAAACATTGCTAAGTTGACGAACGATCTTGCCGAAAACCTTGAGCTTGCTGAACTCGGAGAAATGGATGGTGACGAAGAGCTCGTAGAGGCCGCGGCTCAGGCTCTGCAAAAAGTCAAAGAAACGTCTGGCCAAGCTGAGCTGGAAGCTCTTTTGTCCGGCGAGGCTGATTCTAATGACTGCTTCGTTGAAATTCATCCTGGCGCTGGGGGAACGGAGGCGCAAGATTGGGCAGAAATGGTACTTCGTATGTATACGCGATGGGCCAATGCGCATGGTATGAAAACTGAACTCATCGAGGAGCAATCGGGCGATGAGGCAGGCATTAAATCCGCGACGATTAAGGTCAAAGGCCACAATGCCTATGGCTGGTTGAAAACAGAATCAGGCGTGCATCGTTTAGTTCGGATATCGCCTTTTGACTCAAGCGCTCGCCGTCATACGAGCTTTGCTTCGGTCTGGGTATATCCCGAAATCGACGATACTGTTGATATTGACCTGAACGAATCCGACTGCCGAGTAGATACATACCGCGCCTCCGGGGCGGGCGGACAGCACGTTAATAAGACCGACTCTGCCGTGCGTATCACGCATGAACCGACAGGTATTGTTGTGCAGTGCCAGAATGACCGCTCGCAACATAAAAATCGATCAACCGCCTGGGATATGTTGCGCTCTCGCCTTTATGAGGCGGAAATGCAGCGCCGGGAAGCCGAGGCGCAGGAGTCTGCTGACAACCGCTCTGAAATTGGTTGGGGGCATCAGATCCGCTCTTACGTCCTACAGCCATATCAAATGGTCAAAGATCTCCGAACCGCTGTAGAAACGTCCGACACATCAGGGGTTCTTGACGGAGACCTTGATCAGTTCCTCGCAGCTGCGTTGAGCGCAAAGCTTGAAACCGTAGGGTAATATTCCCCGCGCCCATAAAAAAAGCGCCTCGCAAGAGACGCTTTTCAAATAAATATACTTGGTTTTAAGCGGATTTCTTCGCGCCCTTAATGGGCGTCGGGGCCGCTGTTTTACGTGTGCATTTGCCGTCAAAGAAGGCGCCGTTCGCAATCATGAGCTGATCTTGTACGAGATCGGCTTGAACATTCGCAGTTTCCGCAAGATCAACTGTTGTGGCATCGACCTTACCAGTGACTTTCCCTCGGATATGAATGGCATTGGCAGAAACTTTTCCGTTAACCGCCCCAGATTCGCCAATTGTGACGTTTCCAGCTTTGATATTACCGTCCAGACGTCCATCAATTTGAACGTCTCCATCTGTTTTGATGTCGCCTGTAATAATGAGATCGCTTCCTAGAATAGAAGGCGCAGTGGCTGCGCGGGAAGGGGAAGACGATTTCTTAGTTGGCGTCTCTGGCGCTGATGACGCTGAAGAGGATGAAGAATTTGTCTTATTGAACATAGTGGCCGGCTTTCAAAAATTTGTCCGGGTCGTAAACACGACCTTGGAAGTGAACTTCGTAATGTAGGTGAGTTGCAGTGCTTCGCCCTGTCGAACCCATTCCGCCTATCTTATCACCTTTTTTGACGATTTGGCCACGCTTAACATTTAATTTGTGCATATGTCCGTAGCGCGTAACAAAACCATGCCCATGATCAATTTCTACGGATTTTCCGTAGCCACCATTGCGGCCTGCAAAGATAACTTTACCGTCGGAAGCGGCTACGATGGGTGTATTGCGCTGCCCACCAAAATCTAGGCCCTCATGGAACGTAGGACGCTTGGTGAAGGGGTCTTTGCGAAGCCCGTAGGAAGAGGTACGATACGTATCCACGCCTACCGGATTTCCAAATGGTAAGGATGCTAGCGCATTGTCCAGCGCTTCGGCTTCTGCGACGCGGGCTTTGATGCTGGCAACACGCGATCCAAAGTCGCCTTCCGCGTTCACATCAATATTGTCGCCGAGGTCAACAAATAACCCGCCTTTTCCGAATGGGCTTTCGCGAAGGACTGTGTCTACCGAGAGGTCCGTTGCCTTAATGATAGCGCGTCCACGCTCAATACGCGCCAAAGTATCCGTTTCTGCAGAAACGAGGATAGCATTCTGTGTGTCATCGAGATTGTTGAGGGAGCGATCAACATCCATACCGGTATCAAGGCTCGCAGTTTTGATGATTGAGGTTCTAGCTGTTCTCGGGGCGGCATCGCGGATGGTGGGCGCCATTAGAATTTCATTACTAGCGTATTTGGTTGTTGAGGATGGAAGAGTGGGGGAGGTTTCTTGTTTGAGAATTTGTGAAATGGTTTGGTGCTTCTCTTCAAAATTCTTCGCCATTTGTTCGAAATTCGTGCGTTGTTCGTTTAGCATGAGGCGGGCATTGCTCTCTTTGGCCTGCGCGTCTGCAAGAAGACGTTGGTAGCGAGCCTCGACGCGCTTAATTTCTTGAGCTGGCGCTCGCATGGGGTTGTACCCCCAAATGAGATTGAACATGGTGAAGAGACACCATGCTGCGACGAATACTAAGCCGCCTACTATCGCCATCTGTGTCTTTGTACCAAAGACATAGTACTTAACTTCACCACCTGAGCGCAGGTAAAGCTGGCGTTCTGGGAAATGCTGGAGGACGCGTGAGCGCAACTCCCCAAAAACGTCGTTTATCATGGATCCCCGTCCGTGTTTTTTCTTGAAACTATAGACCATAATAATATCGCCCCTTTCAAGTTAAATTCGAGGCATTCTGGGTTAAATTCGTAGTCAAATGTTAATTATGACTCAAATTTCATGCCAAAACTCATGAAAGTGGCATGTAAAACCCCTGTTTTAACCCTGCGAGTGTGCGCGCACGTACATTAAATGGTGGTTTTAGCTGACCTTTATAGAAATCGCGGACGAGCGCATGGAACCAAGATTCGGGGTCTTTTGCTTTGCGTCGAGCTAATTCTTGGAACCAGCGTGCTCCAATTGCCACATGGCCAATCTCTTCATTATAAATGATTTTTAGAATATTCGCGCTTTTAACGTCGCCGACCTCGGTCAATTTCTCAATCATCCCCGGTGTGACATCTAGGCCTCGTGCTTCTAGGACCATAGGTGCAATGGCGAGGCGGGCTTCAAAGCTGCCTTTGGTTTTGATGGCCGCTTCCCATAGCCCATTATGGGCCGGCAGGTCGCCATATGACATATTGAGTTCCGCCAATCGGGTTTGGAGGAGGATAAAATGTCGGGATTCATCATGGCAAACGCTAATCCAGTCGCCGATGAAGGCTTCCCGATTATCTTCGCTCACGTCAGGGTGGTGCCCAAATCGAGCTATCATGTCTGCGGCAAGATCTATCGCGTTAAACTCTATGTGAGCGATGGCGTGTAAGAGCGCGCCTCGGCCTGACGGCGTGCCAAGTCGGCGCCGTTTGACATTTTTAGGGGGAACAAGTGATGGAACCTTGGGGCGTGCTGGATTGTCTGCAATGAGCAGGACCTTCGGGCCAATGTTCCGATTTTCGGTCCAATCTGCTGCTAATTTATTTGCCGCTGCAACCTTTTCTTGGGGTGCCGCGCTTTGTAGGACGGCTAGCGCATTTTGAGCGGCTCCCATTGCTAACCAGCGTGTTCTTTTACTGCGGCGAGCACCTTCGCAACGTGGTCTTTGACGCGGACTTTGCGCCATATTTCAAGGATAGTTCCGTCAGGGGCGATTAAGTACGTTGCGCGTTCAATGCCCATATATTTTTTTCCATACATGTTTTTCTCTACCCAGACCCCATAGCTCTGGATCATTTCCCCGCTTTCATCGGAACCAAGACCGACTTTCAGATCATGTTTTGCAATGAACTTGTCATGTTTAGCGGGAGTGTCTTTTGAAATGCCAAGAATGGAGGTATTTAGGGCGTCAAAGTCTGATTTGCTTTCGGTAAACCCAATCGCTTCTTTGGTACATCCAGGTGTGTCGTCTTTGGGGTAAAAGTACAATACCAGATGACGCCCTGCAAAGTCCGAAAGAGAAACCGTTCCGCCGCCATTTGAAGGGAGCGAAAACTCAGGTGCTTTATCGCCGATAGAAAGTGTCATTAGGGCTATCCTTTTGAGGCTGTATGTTGCAAATGCGTAATTTGAATACGAGGTTAGATAAACTTAAGTTTTATCGAACATTCTGACGGGCCATATGACCGAAAACCCAAGCGCTGACAATGCTATTGATGCATTAGGTGACGAAACCGTCACAACGCCCGCTAGCGCGTGCGCACGTCGGTGGTGGTATTGGCCCAAGCGAGTTGCCTATCGATTGTTCCGATTGTCTGGAGAGCTAACCGCGATTGTATTAGGGCTGGCGATATTCTGGTTTTTCGCGCTGAATATTTTGCTTTCGCAGCAATCGGTGGATGTTTCAGGTTTAAAACCCAACGCGCAGATGTGGTTTTCTGAGGCGTTTAACGGCAGTGATGCACAGATTGGCGATATGCAGCTAAGCTGGCTTCCCGCTTCGAATAATATCGTCTTTGACGCTAGTGACGTTGTGATCACTGATAGAAATGGGCGCGAAATAAATACAATCCCGCACTTGCAAACTGAAATACCGCTTTCTGAAGCTATGAAGGGAAGTTTTGTGCCTCAGCGCCTGATAATTGATGGCGGTGCGGTTACTTGGTTGCGGACAAACAATGGAGACATCGTCGCGGGATTAGGGACCCCAGACACTGTGGGACGCCTTGGTCCTGTTTGGCGAGGGCATCAAGCCAGCGGAACCGTAACGCGGCCCGATGTAAGCGGGATTAAAACTGTGACTATTACAAATGCCACCGCATATGCCGTGGATGATAGCGACGGGTTGGAGTTAGTCTTCCAAGATACAGATCTCGATTTTACCAGCACCGTTGAAAAAATCACATTGGATATGACGTCGACTCTTACGAAAGACACGGTGAGCACGCCTTTAAGGCTACAGATGAATGCAACACCAAACATGGCCTCATATGCGATCAATGTTTCGGCTGAAGGTCTAAATCCCGCGATCATTTCGCCAAAGCGGGGTCGATATGCGGGGCTCAAGACCCTTCGTAGCGCCATAGATTTGAAGGCTTCGGTAAAGGTAGATGAGACAAACGGCCTCGAAACTGCGGATATTGATATAAATGCAGGTCAAGGGCAGGTGAAGCTTGGCAATGATACTTTGGAATTCGATGACGCGCGTATCAAAGCGACACTCACCGCAGACTCGCAAATCATGGAGATTGGTGACATCGCCTTTAAATCTCGCAATCTGAGTTTTAGAGGTTCAGGCACAATGAGTGAGCTCGGAGCGCTAACCGACGGTAACATAAATAGCTCGCCTTTGTTTGATTTGAAACTTGCGGACGTCAAACTGGATAAAACGCCTCAGTTTTCCGCGCCGTTAAACCTTGCCACAGTCGAAACTTCGGGCCGGTTGGATGCTGACTCACGGCGCCTAGACTTGGATAAGTTGAGGCTCAACTTCGGCGATTATGGTTTTTCAATGCGGGGCACTTTAGAGCAAAGCGCTGATGGCGCTTGGGACAATATTGCTCTTAGTGGAAACTCTTTCGGGGCCTTGGGGCCCAAAGACTTGCTCGCACTATGGCCTGTTAAGTTTGCAGAGGGCGCCCGACGTTGGCTCGACCGTTCTATTCTTCGCGCCTCCATTGAGAATATCGCCTTTAAGGCGGACTTGCCTAAGGCGCTTTTGAACGGCTCGCGCTTGCCCTTAAATGAGGACTTGGAGCTAACCTTCGATGTTTCAGAGGGCGATGTGCGGTACATCTCCACGATGACGCCATATACCAACACTTCTGGCCGCGGCATTGTACGCGGAAATAGCGCTATGTTCGAAGCTCAAGGCGGACACATTCGTAACGTCTTGGTAGCGAGTGCCCATGCTGATATCCCTCGTTTGCAGCCTAAAGGGGGTGACTTGAAGATCAAGGTGGTTGGAGAAGGAAAGGCCTCTGAATTAATGGGGCTTATTGATGAGAAACCTTTTGAATTTGCGAGTAAATATGGCGTTTCACCTGAGAGCTTCGGTGGCAGCGGTAAAGTTGAGCTTAATGTAACACGGCCCCTTTTGGAGTTCTTCGACAGAGATAGAATAAAATACGGGGTGACCGGCGTATTTGAAGAGGCGTCCGCGCCCTTCGCTTTGGGGCCGCATAAGTTAAAAAACGGCTTTGTCAGCATGACCGTTAATAGCGAAGGTATGACGGTCAAAGGCCCTGTAAACATAGGCCCTTGGCAGGCCGATTTGAACTGGCAAGAAACCTTCGATTTTGGCACTACGCCCACGCGTTATAGTGTCGAGGGGCGGATGGATCGTGACACGCTCGATGGCTTGGGGCTTGGTCTCCGGGAATATTTTGATGGGGATATTGGCGTTCGCGTGCAGGCCCTCGGTTCGGGGTTAAGCCTGTCGTCCGCGCAAATTACGGCGGATTTGACGGACACGTCCATGCAGGTAGGAGAGTATTGGAGTAAGCAAAAGGGGTCGCAAGGCCAATTTACGGGTCAGCTGAAACGCCGTCCTGGCGGGGCCGTCCTTCTGGAAGACATGTCGATTACAGCTCCAGGGTTTGATGTAGAAGGCCGCATAGAGCTCGCAGATAATTTTCGTCTTCTGGATTTAGATCTAACTAAAACTAATATTGCAGGGTTTATAGATGCTGCGGTTCAGGCGAAACCCGATGAACTTGATGAGAAGCTATCAGTTTTTGTTACGGGCCGTTATCTTGATGTCTCGCCTTTCGTGACAGGTGCCTTGCAGAATAGAGGGGGCGGCCTGGACGTACCTGTACTGCTGACGGCGGGGCTTGAGAAGTTAGCGCTCGACGAAGCTTATATTGTTCAAAATGCAAATTTGCTTTTTGCTCACACGGGTGAGGGCGTCTCAAATGCGAGGCTTGGTGGGCAGACGGCGGATGGCGATATTGCAATTAACATGCTCACTAATGCCGAAAGTTCGGTCCGAAATGTTAGTGTCGATATCCCTAACGCTTCCGAGGCTGCATTTGCCTTTTTAGGTTTGGATAATATTACTGGCGGACGATTACAGATTAAAGCGCAAATGCCCCCGATTGGAATGGACGGGGCATTAAATGGCGTTGCTGATGTCGAAGATTTCAATCTCGTGAAAGCGCCAATATTAGCGCAAATGCTCTCCGTTGCGTCGTTACAGGGAATATTCGACACTTTGAGCGGTGAGGGGCTGAAGTTTACGGACTTTATTGTGCCTTTTTCATTAGAAGGCGGGGCACTTAGTATTCGCGACGCCCGTGTCTCAGGTCCAGCTTTGGGGATGACTGGCTCAGGAGAAATTGATTTTACCGCACGAACACTAGACTTAGATGGTGCTTTAGTGCCAGCTTATACGGCGAACTCAATGCTAGGGGACATCCCTGTCATAGGCGATATTTTCGTCGGCAAAAAAGGCGAGGGTGTCTTTGCGCTGAGCTACACAGTTAAAGGGGAATTTGACAAAACACAGATAGCCGTGAACCCCCTCTCGGCGTTGACGCCTGGGTTCCTACGCGGAATATTCCGAACGAAACGAGATAAACTGCCAGATGACGTCGTCGCGAAAATCGAATCTGTGAAACCCGAGGTTCAGGACAAAAACTAAGTAGCCTTTAACAGGGCGTGTTTCTTTTTGCCGACAGAGACTTTCACAACACCGTCGATAATATCTGACACTGAAAGAGTTTGCTCATGAGATGTCACCTTCACGTCATTCAGCTTTAGCGCGCCGGCCTTAATGTGACGGCGACATTCCCCATTTGATGCTGCGAGCCCGGCCAAAACTGTAGCCGCTAAAATACCCATGCCTTCAACCTCAGACGTTGAAACGTTAACGGTCGGAAGCCCCTCTGCCGTTCCTCCCTTTTCAAAGGTCTCTTTCGCAGTGGCCTCGGCATTAGCAGCGGCCTCTGCACCATGCAGCATCGTGGTTGCTTCATTGGCCAAGCGGATTTTCGCAAGGTTGATATTCTGACCCTCTAGAGCTTCTAGCTTGGCAATTTCGTCCAATGGTAATTCCGTAAAGAGGCGTAAGAATTTGCCGACATCAGCGTCCTCAGTGTTTCGCCAAAATTGCCAATATTCATAAGGGCTTCGGACATGCTCTTTGCTTATCTCAGGATTGCCGTTCAGCCAGACAGCGCCGTCTACGGTCTTACCCATTTTTCCGCCAGATGCGGTGGTGATTAGAGGTGTGGTAAAGCCATATACCGTGTTGCCTTCCATGCGGCGGGTAAGGTCGACGCCGGTAACAATATTGCCCCACTGGTCTGAGCCGCCCAGTTGAAGCGTACATCCATACCGTCGGTTAAGCTCTGCGTAGTCATAGCTTTGAAGTAGCGGATAGTTGAACTCAAGAAATGTCATTGGCAGTTCATTATCAAGGCGATTTTTAGCCGTCTCCATTGTGACCATTCGATTAATGGTAAACATGGTGCCGACTTTGCGAAGGAACTCAATATAGCCCAGCCCATCTAACCAATCGGCATTGTCGACCATGATGGCAGCGTTTGGCCCGTCAAAGTCCAAAAACTTGTCAAAAACGGTTCGGATGCCGTTCTTATTAAACTCAATGAGTTCGTCTGTTAAAATCGGGCGAGTTTTATCTTTCATAGACGGGTCGCCAATTTTGGTCGTTCCGCCGCCTAGCAGCACAATAGGTCGTCCGCCTGCACGCTGCAGATGGCGTAACATCATGATTTGTACGAGTGAGCCAACATGAAGGCTCGGTGCCGTGCAGTCGAAACCAATATAGCCCGTAACAACGCCTTCAGAAGCCTCTTTGTCCAATCCGTCTTCATCAGTGCACTGATACAGGAAGCCGCGCTCAACAAGAGTTTGCATCAATTTTGATTGATATTGAGTCATGAATCAGGCCTATAGGGTCGAAGAAAAAAGCTTCTAACAAAGCGGATTTATAAGTCAAAGGGGTATCTGTGGGTCAACCGCGTTACATTGCGCTCGGCTTGATGAGTGGCACGTCGCTAGACGGCGTGGACGCTGCCTTCCTGGACACCGATGGAGAGCGTATATTTAGGCTAGGTCCGAGCCTTTGCCTCGAATATTCCGCCAGTGATAAGGCTACGCTGGAGGAGGCCACTCAGGCGGCGTTGCGATGGCAGTTTAATGGGCCCGAGCCCAATAGCTTTGCCGCCGCTGGAGCGGTCATTCATAAATGCCACGTGCGCGCAGTTAAAACTCTCTGCGGGGACCATACAGAATGGGCAAGCGATTTAGCCCTGATTGGGTTTCATGGACAAACTGTCTTGCACCACCCGCCCAAGCCGCCGTTTAACGGACGCACATTGCAATTAGGCGATGGCAATGCGTTGGCGAAAGCGGTGGGAAAGCCGGTTTGGTATGATTTTCGAACTGCTGATGTAGAGGAGGGTGGTCAGGGCGCGCCTTTGGCGCCTGTTTATCATCAAGCATTGGTTGCTTACTCCAAGCTGGATCGCCCTACGGCTGTGTTGAATATTGGCGGTGTGGGCAATGTCACGCTCATCACTAAAGATGATCATATTATCGCGTCTGACACTGGTCCGGGTAATGGCCCGCTTGATAGCTGGATGGTGCGCAATGAGATGGGGGCTTTTGACCCTGATGGCAAGTATGCTGCCGCGGGAACGCCGCATTTTCCGCTTGTCCGTAAATGGTTGGAGCGGAGTTTTTTTCAAAAATCTACCCCGCGCTCAGCAGATAGATATGACTTTGATGTTATTAATGACATGGATGATTTGACTGTTGAAAATGGCGCGGCAACCCTAGCGGCCTTCACGACGCTTGCCGCGGTATATACGCTGAATAATATGCGTGAAAAACCGCGTTCTCTCATCGTATGCGGCGGAGGGCGGCACAATAAGGGCATGATGTGGATGCTTCGAGAGCACTTAGAGGCTAAGGTGAAAACCGCTGAAGAGGTTGGCTGGAATTCTGACGCTATTGAAGCACAAGCTTTTGCCTATCTCGCGGTGCGCGCGAAGTGGAAACTCCCTATTAGCTTTCCAACTACGACCGGTGTCGGCAAACCGATGACGGGCGGAGTATTAGCGGCGCCATAATGCTTGTGGCATAGGGTCTATATGCTACTCTGAGAAAAACAGACGGAGTCGCACATGACTATTTTAAGACCTGCTATCTTCACCATATTTGCAGGATTCGCGCTGACGGCGTGCCAAGGGGCGGAAGCGCCGGTTGAGCAAAGTAAGGCCGCCGTTTCTGAGCCTACGAAGCGCATCATTACCAAGGATGATAAGTTTACTTACGCCAATTATGATGAGGTCAGGGTGACGCATTTGGATTTGAATCTAGATGTGAATTTTGACGCCAAGGTATTGGACGGAATTGCGACCATCGATTTTGAGCGCGTAACAGATGACGCGGATATGCTGGTTCTCGATACAAAAGATCTACTTATTAAATCTGTACGAATTTTCGCTGACGGTAAGCCAGAAGGGGTCACCGACTATACAATGGATGCGGCGGATAAAGTACTGGGTGAAGCATTGCGGATTCCGTTGACCGATAAAACTGATCAAGTTCTCATTAGCTACCGTACATCACCAAAAGCCGAAGGTTTGCAGTGGTTATCGCCTGCGCAAACAGCAGGAAAGAAATACCCCTATCTTTTCTCGCAAGCTCAAGCCCTTAATGCGCGGACGATGGCGCCGCTGCAAGATACGCCCGCCGTGCGCATGACTTATAGCGCGACCCTGCGCGTGCCAGATCCATTGCTACCGCTGATGAGTGCGTCTCAAGGTGCCAAGGATGAGAATGGCGAACATCGATTTGAGATGCCGCAACCTATTCCGTCTTACCTGCTCGCCATCGCGGTTGGGGACATCAAATTTAAGCCCATAAACGACCATATTGGGGTTTATGCCGAAGAATATATTTTGGAGGCCGCGGCCGAAGAGTTTTCGGAAACGCCGCAAATGGAGGAGGCAAATACAAAGCTTTACGGGCCATATCGTTGGGGACGCTATGACCTTATCGTTTTGCCACCAAGCTTCCCTTTTGGGGGTATGGAGAATCCTCGCCTAAGTTTCCTGACGCCCACATTGGTGGCGGGTGATAAGAGCCTGACCAATGTTGTGGCCCATGAATTAGCCCATAGCTGGTCAGGAAACCTGGTGACAAATTCAAGCTGGCGCGATGCTTGGCTGAATGAAGGGTTCACGAGCTATGTCGAGAACCGCGTTATGGAAGAGCTTTATGGCGAGCGCCGCGCGGTGATGGAGCAAGCGCTCGATATGGAGGGCCTAAAACGCGCCATTGGTGAGGCCAAGCGCCCGGAACTCACTCATCTGAAACTGCCTGAGGATATGGAGCATCCGGATGATGCTTTTACATTAGTGTCCTATATTAAGGGCGCGAATTTCCTTTTCTTTCTTGAGGATCGCTTTGGCCGTGAAAAATTCGATCCTTTCCTCAAAGCTTGGTTCAATGACAACGCATTTAAGGCGGTCACGACCGAGGACTTTATTTCTTATCTGCATGAGAATTTGCACAAGGATAATCCGGATGCGCTTACCCGAGCGGAATTAGAGGCTTGGGTTTATGGTCCTGGCTTGCCCGAAACCGCACGTAACCCTGAGTCGGATGCGTTCAACGAAGTTACAAGACTAATTGGAACTTGGCTCGCAGGGGATAGTAATGGCGACGAAATGTTAGAAGCTTCGAAAAAGTGGAGTACCCATGAGTGGCTACATATGCTAAACAGTCTTGATGATTTTGGTGATGTCGGTTCAGAAAATTTAGCAGTCCTAGACGAGACTTACTCTTTCACAGGCACTCAAAACGCCGAAACCGCTTTCGCGTGGTATATGCAAGCCATCAAAGGCGGTTATGAGCCCGCTATGGCCGATCTGGAAAACTTTCTGATGACCGTTGGGCGAGGGAAATTCATTTACCGTCTCTATGGAGCTCTAAAAGATAATGGGAAGGCTGAGTGGGCTGATGAGGTTTATGCTAAGGCAAGGCCAGGCTATCACCCAATCGCGCAGCGCCGTATTGATGATATTTTGAACAAATAAAAAATGGGCCCCAAAAGAAATATCTGGGGCCCGTTTCTCTTCTAATCTTCTAAATATTTCGGCTCGCGCGGTGGACAATATTGCGGGTCCAGATGTTCGTCGAGATAATTATTGATGACGTCCATCGCCTGATCGAGGTGATTGGTATAGAAATGGTCCGCGCCTTCAATCGGGTGCGTGTAGATTGTGTGGCCCTTTTGAACGCGGATTTTCTCTACCACACGGTCAACATCATCGGCAGGCACAATCGGGTCGTTTGTCCCGTATGTAATAAGGCCTGAGGCCGGGCAGGGCGCAAGGAAGGCAAAATCATAAGTGTTTGTCGGCAGACTCATTGAGATGAAGCCGGCAACTTCGGGACGACGCATTAAAAGCTGCATGCCAATCCAAGCGCCAAATGAATATCCAGAGACCCATGTGAACGGCGCGTTCTGATTAAAGCTCTGCATATAATCCATAGCATAGGCGGCATCTTGAAGCTCACCTTGGCCATTGTCGTAAACGCCGACGGAGCGGCCGACACCGCGAAAGTTGAAACGAAGCACAGAAAATCCGCGCTCTTTATATTGCTCATACATAGCAACAGTGATGCGGTGGTCCATATGTCCGCCCGCTTTCGGGTGCGGAGAGAGGATAAGCGCGCAGGGCGCCTGCGGATCATCGGATGGGTGATAACGGCCTTCAAGACGACCTTCAGGGCCGTTGAAAATGACTTCTGGCATATATGCCCCTTAATACTTTTTATGTCGCAGTTTTCATTGCGACTTAATCTTGACTAAATCAGTCGGAATAACTACATCCCTGACGAAATTAACGTTTCGGAGCGGCCTTTAACAAGCCCGTTCAAGAAAAGCGAGAAAAACCTTCATAGAAAGGCGTTTAACAGGTGAAATTGACGGCAAAAGGACGTTACGCGGTGATGGCCGTGGCCGATATGGCTGCGCAGGGTCCCCATGCGCGTTCTTCGCTCGCCGAAATTTCGCAACGCCAGGGTATTTCACTGAGCTTTTTAGAGCAATTATTTGGGAAATTACGCCGAGCAGGGATCGTTGAGAGCCACCGCGGAGCGACAGGCGGCTATGTCCTTGCCGGGTCAGCGGCCGAATTGACGCTCGAAAAGATCATTTTTGCTGTCGATGAGGACATAAAAGCCCATGGGTGCTCGCCGGAGGCGAAGCTCTCCTGCACAGGGTCTTCAGACAAATGTTTGACCCATAATCTTTGGGGCGCGCTCGAAGATCACATTGAACAGTTCCTCGCCTCCATTACTGTACAAGATGTCGTGGATGGCCGCTTTCCAGTGCCAGAGATGGAGGCCGCGGAATGACCCGCACTTACCTCGACCATAACGCGACGACCCCGCTTCGTCCCGAAGTGATGGAAGCTGTCACAGCCGCTATGGCTGTCGAGGGTAATCCATCGGCGCAACATGCGGATGGCCGTGCTGCGAACCGCCTAATTTCCGATGCGCGTGAAGCCGTCGGTCTTGCTATGGGGGTATGTGCACAGGATATAATCTTTACAGGCAGCGGGACCGAGGCCCTTAACACAGCAGTCTTCTCGGCTTGGACGGCGGGGTGTCGGAAGATGCTCTTTTCTTATGCCGATCACCCCGCGACTTACCGCGCAGCGGAACAGTGGGGCTGTCCGCATGAATTTATTCCGCTAGATGAAAATGGCGTGACGGATGTAGCGTGGCTTAAAAAACGCCTTGAGGATTGGGATGAGGCTGATGGGCGTGTTTTCGTTTCTGTTGTAGCGGCAAATAGCGAAACAGGGGTCATTCAACCGATTGAGCAGATTGCCGATATCGTCTCAGAGGCTGGCGGATTGCTACTTGTTGATGCTGTGCAGGCCTTGGGAAAAATTCCGATGACTTATATCGCGGATTACCTTGCCGTGTCAGCACATAAAATTGGCGGACCGCAAGGTGTCGGCGCGCTTTACATGGCGCCCGAAGCGCCTGCGCAGTCATTGCTGTGTGGGGGCGGACAAGAGCGCCGCCGCCGTGCCGGCACGATGAACGTCGCAGGCATTTCAGGATTTGGCGCAGCGGTGAAAGACATGACGAATTTAGCGCATACCCAAGAGCTTCGCGACGCCCTAGAAGCAGGCCTGAAATCCATGGAGCCTGAATTGACCATATTTGGCGAGAAGGTCGCACGCCTACCCAATACAAGTTTCTTTGCTATCCCTGACGCCAGCGCGATGACAACAATGATGGCGCTTGACCTCGAAGGGATCTCTGTGTCAACGGGCACGGCTTGTTCATCGGGCAAAGTCGGCGAGAGCCGCGCTATCAAATCTATGGGGCTATCGGATAAATCTCCGAAGGGCGCGATACGTATTAGTTTTGGCTATAACAGCAAAATGGATGACGTAGAGGCTTTCCTCACGGCATGGGCAAAAATCCGCAAACGCGATAAGAAAGCAGCGTAAATGACCAACGACGTAAAAATCAAAGACAGTATCGAAGAGTCCACCGTCGAGGGTGTGCGCTCGCTCGAGGCGGATAAGTATAAATATGGCTTTGATAGCGATATTGAGCAGGAATTCGCGCCTAAGGGCCTGAACGAAGATATCGTCCGCTTTATCTCTGCAAAAAAGGAAGAGCCGGAATGGCTCCTCGAATGGCGACTAGAAGCCTATCGCCGCTGGCTGACCCTCGAAGAGCCAGAATGGGCGATGGTCGATTATCCGAAAATCGATTTTCAGGACATGTATTATTATGCCTCGCCCGTAAAAAAAGAGGGGCCAAAATCTTTAGATGAAGTCGATCCGGAAATCCTAGAGGTTTATAATAAGCTGGGTATTTCGCTCAAAGAACAAGAAGTTCTGGCGGGCGTAGAGGGCGCGCCGAAAGTCGCTGTCGATGCTGTTTTTGACTCGGTCTCTGTTGTCACGACATTCAAAGATGAGCTAGCCAAACATGGCGTGATTTTCTGTTCCTTCTCAGAAGCCGTGAAAGATCATCCCGAGCTCGTGAAGAAATATATGGGCTCTGTCGTGCCCGTGACGGATAATTACTACGCGACGCTGAATAATGCGGTCTTCTCTGACGGTAGCTTTGTTTACATCCCGCCGGGCGTGCGCTGCCCGATGGAGCTTTCTACCTATTTCCGCATGAATGCGCAGGGGACAGGGCAATTTGAACGCACGCTCATTATTGCTGATAAAGGCTCTTACGTTTCTTATCTTGAGGGCTGTACGGCTCCGATGCGGGACGAAAACCAACTGCACGCGGCCATTGTTGAAATCATCGTCCATGATGATGCCGAAGTGAAATATTCCACCGTCCAAAACTGGTGGCCGGGTGATAGCGAAGGTAAGGGCGGGGTTTATAACTTCGTGACCAAGCGTGCAGATTGCCGCGGCGATAATTCCAAAGTGTCATGGACGCAGGTCGAGACGGGCTCTGCCGTGACATGGAAATATCCGAGCTGTATCTTGCGTGGCGATAATAGCCAAGGTGAGTTCTATTC
>JAHDCL010000049.1 GCA_020629875.1 Hellea sp. | reverse complement strand
TTCGGAGTTGACCATGCGCAAGATTGCCCTCGCCGCCCTTTTGGCTCTCACAACCACCTTAACCTCAACTGCAGCAGAGCAAGCTGAAGCCATTACTGTTATACATGCCGGTCAGATGCTTGATGTAAAATCAGGCAAACTCTTGAAAGATCAATTTATCATTATTGATGGTCAACGCATTCGGGACATCGTCACACTCCGAGACATGGAAGATATGGATGATGAAGAAGTCGAGTTCATCGACCTTTCCGAAATGACGGTTCTGCCAGGCTTGTCAGATTCGCATGTGCACCTAACAAGCGATGCGGAAGTCCATGGCTATAAACGCCTCACTCGCTCCACACCCCGCGCGGCTATTACAGGTGTTCGGAACGCAAGACGTACATTAGAAGCTGGGTTTACTACGGTACGAAATGTAGGTGCCCCTGGATTCGCAGACGTCGATTTGATGGAGGCAATAGAAGATGGAGATGTACCTGGACCCCGCATCATTCCAGCTGGGCGTTCTATTGGCATCACTGGAGGACATTGCGATAATAACCTTTTACCCTTCGAGAACCGGAGAACTGCAGGAGGCGTAGCGGACGGCCCTTGGGCGGTAAGGGCCAAGGTACGCGAGAACAAAAAATTTGGAGCCAAAGTTATTAAGTTCTGCGGCACTGGCGGCGTATTATCCAAAGGTACCAAAGTGGGCGCCCAGCAATTCTCTTTTGAGGAAATGAAGGCCATTGTAGATGAAGCTCATCAGTTAGGCCTGAAAGTCGCCGTTCATGCCCATGGCGAGGAAGGCATCGATACAGCCATTAAGGCCGGCGTGGACTCTATTGAACACAGTAGTTTCATATCAGATGAAGGCATTCGTACGGCGAGACACAACGGAACTTATCTCTCAATGGACATATATGTTTCAGACTATATTTTATCCGAAGGAGAAGCGGCCGGCATACTTGAGGAAAGTCTGAAAAAGGAGCGAACCGTTGGTAAGAAACAGCGCGAAAGATTTCAGGCTGCGGCGAAAGCGGGCGTAAAAATGGCTTATGGTACTGATGCAGGTGTCTATCCGCACGGGGATAACGGCAAACAAATGCGTTACATGGTCAAATGGGGCCTTTCCCCTTTGCAAGCTATTCAGTCCTCGACAATCAACAACGCCAAACTCTTTGGGTTAGAGAACGATATTGGCCAAATCAAGGAAGGGTATTTTGCGGATATAATCGCTGTGAACGGAGATCCCCTTCAAGAAATCTCGCTTTTAGAATCTGTTCGATTCGTGATGAAATCCGGTGATGTCATTATTTCCAAAGAGTAAGCGACGAAACTCAAACTCATTTTCATCCCGACTAACGAATTCTCGACATATTAACCACAAATAAGCACGCCTAAGATGCAAGTCGGAAAAGTTCAGGGTAAAAACAGTTATATAACAACCACTTATTGTGAATAATTTGATTTTTTTTTGGGAAACTCATTCCCATACCGATTAAACTGTTTATATAGAATGGTTCCTATCTCTTGATAGGCGGATGGGCGGCGAGGTTGCCCCACATCGGCTGAGCCGCTCATCTACCATTCTCTTCCCAAAATTGAATTTACTCAGACTGGTAATTGATATCAGGCTTGTAGTTCTCGTCGTGCTTAGCAAGCACCTCTGTGGCTTCGATTGACGTCTCTGATGTCAGAAACCCGGTTATAACAACGCCTTGCCCCTCACGGAACAGATCGGGCAGCACTCCTGTATACGAAACCGTCAGAGGGTTACGCATTTCGCGTTCGAAATCCTTTATTTGAAACGTAGTAGTTAACTGACCGTCTTTGAGCACGGTTCCTTCCTCTACTAATCCACCCACACGAAATGTCTTGGAACCGGTCTCAAATCCCTCTGCCACAACATCACTCGGATTATAAAAGAACTGCGTATTATCTTGCAGAGCACTTAGCAGCGTCACCACACCAACCACAAGAATTGCACCGAAGAGAAAGACCAGGCCGATACGGCGTTTTTGATGGGGAGGCGTCATAAGTATCCGTTTAATCTGTCGCGCTGTAATATGGGTGACATTATACAATGTGCAAGGCATAAGGCATCTGCAGCCAAAGGAAAACGCCGCGACATGACCGCCCTCTTCCCCGACATAAATACGCAATACTGTATAAACGCGCGTGACCTGTCCATGTCACGCGGCGAGAATGTTCTTTTTGAAGGCCTAACGGCGTCGGTAACGTCCGGAGATGTGCTATGGGTGCAAGGTAATAATGGAATCGGAAAAACCACCTTGCTCCAAGCGTTCGCTGGATTGTCCCGACCAGATTTTGGGGCTATCAGCTGGATTCAAGAAGACGCTGAAACAGCCCCCAAAAACCTTATAGCTTATCAACCCCATCAAAGTTTTGCTAAGCCCACCCTGACGACCCTCGAAGACTTAGCGTTTTGGGCTAGTATTTATGGCGTGCAGGACCTTATAGAACTGACCCTAAATTCTGTCGGATTAGCCGCCAAAGGGAGTGTCCCAACTCAAAAACTCTCTGCTGGGCAACGGCGCAGGCTCGCCCTCGCTAAGCTAATTATCAGCCGCAAACCGATTTGGGTTATGGATGAGCCCAGCGCGGCGATGGATACGGACGGTATGGCGCTCATTGATAGCCTGATAGAAAAGCACATTAACCGCGGCGGGAGCGCTATTATTGCCTCACACGATGCTACACGAAAACTAAGCTCGAATACCCGCATCCTGACACTCAGGGCATCGGCATGATAACAGCAATCGTAAATCGTGATTTAAAGCTCGCTTTAAGGTCTGGCGGCGCGTGGTTGCACGGCCTGTTCTTTTTCGCCGTTTTCATCGCGCTTAGCGCAATCGCGATGGGAGGGTCATTGAACGTCATGCGCCCTTTTGCGCCTGCCCTTATTTGGCTGGCGGTTATCTTCTCAGCGATGCTCTCATTTCCCGCCATTTTCCTCGAAGATTATCAGGATGGGAATCTAGCCCAACTGAAACTCTCGGGAGTTAGCCTGATGCGTGTGGCAATTGCAAAATCGATTAGCTTCGCGCTACTCTCAATCGCGCCTCTGCTCCTTTCGATACCCTTCGCCTCCCTCGTCTTTGATATTCCACAGAAGACCATTTTGGCAATATCGCTCTCTTTGATTATTGCGACGCCGGCACTCACAATTTACGGAGTGCTCACAAGCGCAATCTTAGCTGGCCGCCGCGGAGGGTTTCTTATCGTCCTCATAACCACACCGTTTTTGATCCCGTTACTCATATTTGGCTTAGGGGTCGTCACTGCTTTTCAAGAAAGCGGTGTGGGGGCGTTAGAAATTCGTGCCCTTATCGGTTTAAGTCTTATCTCAATTGCGGTAGGTATCCCAGCAGCATCTGCGGCCCTTAATGCCAATCTGGAATAGAACATGATAAATTATCTCGCAAATCCTGTTCGCTTTCTAAAATTCTCGAAAGTTGCAACACCGGTTTTCGGAGTATTGGCAGGCATCACCATGGTATTGGGCCTATATCTTGCGCTCATAAAAAGCCCGCCAGCTATCGAGCACGGCGAATCGGTGCGTATGATGTACACGCATGTTCCAGCGGCTTGGAGCGCGATGATGGCTTATGCCGCCCTCACGACTGCCAGCGTCGTCAGCTTCATCTGGAGGCACCCCTTGGCTGACAGCGCAGCGAAAAGCTTCGCAGTGCCAGGAACAGCTTTCACTTTCTTAGCTCTCGTCACAGGAAGTCTTTGGGGTAAGCCAGCATGGGGCACTTGGTGGCAGTGGGACGGAAGAATGACGTCGGTACTCATTCTATTTTTCATCTATGTTGGATATCTGTCACTTTGGCAAATCATCCCCGAGCGCAAACGCGCCGCCCGTTTAGCAAGCATTTTGGCCATGGTTGGGTTCGTTAACATTCCGATTATCAAGTTTTCAGTAGAATGGTGGAATACACTTCATCAACCAGCCAGTATTTCTACGCCTGGCGCCCCGGGCATGCCACCTGAAATCCTATGGCCCCTCGCGGTAATGATGGCTGCCTATAGTTTTCTATTTGGGTGGTTAGCGCTACGCGGAATTGAGGCCGACATAATTAGGAACCGTCAATCAAAAACAGGAAGCAAGCCGTCCGCTAGGGCGGTCATAGAGGCAATCTAATGCTAGATTTCGGGAAAAACGCATTTTATATCTGGAGCTGCTACGGGGTGAGTGCCCTCGTATTAGGCACCCTAATCATCCGCGCAATTCGCAGTCCAAAACAATGACCACAGATATTTCCTTTCTTGGCGACACACCAATTGAGCGCTTGAAAACCCTGATGGACAATTTGCGAACCGGCTGCCCTTGGGACGCAGAACAAACGTTTGAAAGCATCGCACCCTACACTATCGAAGAAGCCTATGAAGTCTCAGAAGCAATTGATCGTAATGACATGATTTCTTTGAGAGAGGAGCTAGGAGACTTGCTTTTTCAAGTTATTTTTCAAACTAAAATATCGAGCGAGACAGTGGGGTTTGATTTTGACGATGTTTGTGATGACCTCACAAGGAAGATGGTTGACCGACACCCCCATGTGTTTGAGTTCACGGATGACCGAAGCGCTAAGGAGCAAACCGTCTCTTGGGAAGAGACAAAAGCTGCAGAGCGCAAGGCAAAGGGTCATGAAAGCCTACTTGACGATGTTCCCCTTGCCTTACCTGAGCTTATGCGCGCAGCAAAGCTTCAAAAGCGCGCGGCCCGAGTTGGGTTTGACTGGCCTAACATTGACGGCGTAATTGAGAAAATCGCAGAGGAAGCAAAAGAGGTCGCCGAAGCCGCAGCTACTCAAGAGGCCGAAGCTATCGAAGATGAAATCGGCGATTTATTATTCGCGGTTACGAATCTCGCCAGAAGATTGGAGGTAGACCCAGAACTCGCGCTACGCCGAACGAACTCTAAATTCGTGACTCGTTTTCAATATATTGAGAACCACGCGGTCCAAGAATCCCGTAACCTGGGAGATATGAGCCTCGCTGAGATGGAAGCACTTTGGCAAGACGCAAAAAAGATTAAGTAACCAGATCCTTGTGGCGCGCACGTAACTTACCCGCATCTGACTCTGACAAACGCACATCCATTTCGCAGTTTCCATTTCGGCGCGTTTTTTCACTAAGCACATGACCATTCTTATGCAGCCAAGCCCGGACATCGTAATTTTGAGGTGTAATCTCTACGCTGACAATTTCATCACCTTGAGTAAGCATCGTCTCAATACCATCTTGCAATGTTTTCAACCCAGTCTGCTTGTGACAGCTTACCGGAAATGCCGGAATCATGTCCTCTAACTGGCGCGAGGCTTCTGAGCGTTCCTCGATTGAATCCATTTGAACCTCCCCTAAGAGGTCAACCTTGTTCCACACTTCGATGATGTCTTGATCGTGCTCAGGCCCAGCTCCAATTTGATCCAGAACCTGCATAACTTCTTCACGTCGCCTCTCAGTCAAAGGGTCAGAGATATCACGCACATGAATTAGCAGATCAGCTTCCTTCACTTCTTCAAGCGTTGCGCGGAAGGAATCAATGAGGTCTGTCGGCAGATCTGAGATAAAACCCACCGTATCAGACAAGACTGCGGGTTGCCCGCTTGGCAAAGTCAAAATCCGGTGCGTCGTATCCAAGGTCGCAAAGAGCATATCCTTGGCAAAAACACCCCCTTCGGTTAGAAGATTAAAAAGGGTCGACTTGCCAGCATTTGTATAACCGACCAAAGCCACAACCCGTTCGGGTGCGCGTTTTCGTTTTTGGCGCTGAAGTCCGCGAGTTCTCCGCACCTGTTCAAGCTCACGCTTTAGCTTAGTCATCTTATCGCTAAGAACTCGGCGATCACTTTCAATTTGGGTTTCCCCGGGACCGGCCAAGCCACCGGTGCCACCGCGTTGGCGTTCCAAGTGCGTCCATGTACGCACGAGTCTAGACCGTTCATAACGCTGGCGGGCGAGCTCCACCTGAAGCTTGCCTTCTTTCGTCGCTGCGCGTAACCCAAAAATTTCCAGAATAAGGCCGGTCCTATCAATGACCTTAGCCTTCCAAATGCGCTCCAAGTTGCGTTGTTGGACCGGGGAAAGAGAACCGTTTACAATAACGACTGTAGCATCATGAGCCTTGAGCTCTGCACCAATTTCCTCAATTTGTCCGGATCCAAAAAAGTTGGAAACTTTAAGGTCCCGAATAGGAACAATCCGAGCAGCTTTCGTCTCCACGCCAAGTGCTTCTGCTAGGCCCACAGCCTCTTCTAAGTCATACTCGGCATCGTTGGAGCGAACATTGGAAAAACGGGGATGGAGAACCAGCGCATTTTCTACAGGAGTATCGCGCTTAATCATCGGCGTTTAATCTTCATCCTTCTCGGCATCGAACATCGAAACAGGCCCAGATGGCATGATGGTCGATATGGCGTGCTTATACACAAGCTGAATTTGTCCTTCACGACGCAGCAGCACACAAAAATTGTCAAACCACGTGACAACGCCTTGTAGCTTAACCCCATTTACGAGGAAAATTGTCAAGGGAGTCTTAGTTTTTCGGACTGAGTTTAAGAACGTATCTTGAAGGTTCTGTTTTTTATCACCAGACATGGTTGTTATCCTTTTCTTCTTTTATGCGACTCGTTGATCGCAACCCACGAACCTCTCATAGATAAGGGTCCCCATAAGATGCAAGCGTATAAATGCAGGCAAAACTTACTTTTCTGTAGATTAACCCAGACTGACGCTAACGCGCCCAAAAGGATGGCGTAAATAAGACCAGGACAGCCAAAACTTCAACTCGGCCGATTAGCATAAACAGCGCCGAGACAAGCTTTTGGAGGGAAGAAAATTCAGCATAGGTCAACCCACTTTCTGGTAAAGTGGCTGGGAGCAGAGGTCCAATGTTACTTAATGACGCCGCGCCTGTAACCACCGCATCTTCGAATGATAGACCAGTAGCGCCCAAGGCTAAGATACTAAATGCGAAGAAAAGCGTATATCCAAAAAAATACATCCAAATTGATAAAAATGCTCTATCGGGAATATGTTGTTTTTTGAAAGACACTGGCAGAACCCGCGAAGGGTGAGGAAGACGGCTCATTTCCGTACTCAAATGTCGAAAAAGTAGAAGGATTCTAATGATTTTTACGCCCCCAGCCGTAGACAGGGCGGAGCCCCCGACAAGCGCAATGGCAATAAGAATGACCGGAGGCAGCATTTCAACGCCAATTACATTGTAATCAAAACCGGCGGAGGTCACAAAATACAGACTCTCAATTATGAGAGTAAAGGCGTGACTAAACCCAATAAAAAAAAAGCCAAATATAGACAGAATCATTCCAGTAACGAGTATGGCGCGATGCTCTACATTTCGAATGAGGGCAAAAATGTTCCGCCAACGCCTTAACCGCAATGCATCCCATACCACAGCAACATTCATCGCGCCGAACAAACAAAATACGACCAAAACAACGGAACTTATCCTTCCCACATAGCTAGAAATCGGCGAGCTCTGCGGCGTTAGTCCACCCGTTGAAACTCCGCTAAGCGACAAACATAAAGCGTCAAAGGCAGCTGTGCCGGTTATCACCATAGAAATGAAGCAAATCGCAGCGAGGAACGCATAAATACCGGCAATGACGCGGCCAATCGCGATCAGGCGCTCAAACAGCTCTCCTTTTTTCAGCGTAAACAGCATGGATCGATGAATACCGCTACCGGCCAGATTGAGCGCAGCCAATATAACCACAGCAAATGTCGCAACGCACACGCCGCCAAACCATTGCAACAAAGCGCGCCATATTAAGAGAGCTTTAGGCAACTCATCTGCATTGAGCGCGCTTGCACCTGTTGTTGTGAAAGCGGAGACAGCTTCAAAATAGGCTGACACAAAGTCCGAACTAACTCCGAGCGCCAAGTAAGGAATTGCAGCTACCAAAGGGATGGTCAGCCAAAATATCAGTAGGAAAGATAACGCATCTGCGTTTGTCTCGCGCGCAGGCGTATTATATGTGGTAGCGATTAATATAACCCCGAGAATACCTGTCCCTAAGGCCGTACTCGCCATTGCTATGGCAGATGGCGCATCGAGCATAAAAAAGGCACTTAATGCGGTAAAGGCTAATAAAAAGGCGCAAATAACAAAGCTGTTGCCCAGCCACAATATGATGCGAGTAATCGCCATTACATGGGCCTAAAAGTAATCCGTACTTACACGAAACATTTGTTCAATATCCTTCATGGCCGTTTTTTCGGCTAATAGGACAAGCTGGTCCCCAGTTTTAACTAATGTATCAGGCGTTGGAAACACGACCTTTCCATCCTTAATCACTGCGCCAATTGCGACGCCATCGATTAAACCGGCGTCGCGCAATGTCTTTCCGGCCAGCGGCGACGTTTCAAGGACCTCACCTTCCATGACCTCAGCCCGTCCTTGTTCTAGGGAGTAAACGTCCAAAATTCGTCCTCGCCTCACATGCCTTAAAATAGATGAAATAGTACTGGCACGGGGATCAATAATCATATCAATGCCTAGTTCGGATTGCATGTTCTGCATCGAAACTTCATTAATTAGGCTAATCGTATGATCTGCCCCTAATTTTTTTGCTAAAACGGCGGATAATATATTCGTCTTATCATCATTGGTAAGGCATATTACCATTTCAGAATTAGCCACCCCTGCTTCTTCCTGAATAGTCGCATCCATTGCGTCCCCATTCAAGATGACTGTTCGCTTTAAGGCTTCCGCAGCATATTCAGCCTGTTCTTTGTTATGTTCTATGACCCGCACACGTACGCCAGAAACAGTCTCAAGTTCCTTGGCGACATATGCGCCAATATTACCCCCTCCAACAATAACGATATGCCTCGCCTGCGTATTACGGGAGCCAACAATTTCTAACAATCGGTTTGAATGCTCAGATTGCGTTATGAAGTAAGCTTCGTCCCCAACGTTTAGCGGATCATCCGGAAGCGGGGCAAACAGCTCCCCATCTCTTTTTATGCCCACAATAGCGGCATGTAATCCTGGGAAAAGATCGGGAATTTGTTTTATCGGCGTGTCAACAATGGGGCACTCATCTCCAATTTTTACTCCCAACATTTGAACCCGGCCCTCACTAAAGCTGACCACATTGAATGCACCAGGCGTATTCAATCGCCGCAAAATGGCCCGCCCAATTTCGATTTCCGGGGATATAATTATATCAATGGGCATATTCTCCCGGCTGTAGAGATCATTATATTCATTCGCGAGATAGCTTTGCGCCCTTACGCGGGCGACTTTTGTTGGGACATCAAATAAGGAATGCGCAACCTGACAGGCAATCATATTCACCTCGTCAGAATATGTAACGGCAATTATCATATCGGCATTGTCAACGCCCGCACGTTTGAGAACCTCTGGATGGGAACCATGGCCTACTATTCCTCGCACGTCCAAATCTGTTGTAATTTGTCGAATCAGTTCTGGTGACAAATCCACTACGGTAACCGTGTTATTTTCAGCCGCTAGGCGCGAGGCCAAGCCATAACCGACCCGTCCAGCACCGCATATGATGACCCTCATAACTGTTAGCCCTTCATGAAGCCTGACTTAGTCGTCACGGCCGTTCGCGCCTAATCCTAGAGATTTGAGTTTACGATGCAAGGCCGAACGCTCCATTCCCACAAAGTTGGCTGTGCGCGAGATATTCCCTCCAAAACGATCGATTTGCGCCTGCAGATACTCTCTCTCAAAGTGCTCGCGAGCATCACGTAGAGGCATGGCTATCATTTTTTCATTCTCGTTTGCACCCCGGGACGCCCTCACGACTGAAACCTCTGGCGGCAGGGTTTCAAGCGTAATTGGTTGTGTCGGCTCTCCTGTTGCTAGAATTAGGAGCCGCTCAACATTGTTGCGAAGCTGCCTCACATTCCCCGGCCAATCATGCGCCTGCAATGCGGCCATTGCATCTCCTCCAATGTTTCTAGCGGGAAGCCCAGTTGATGACGCGAGCTGCTCAATAAAATGCTCAACAAGAGCCGGAATGTCCTCGCGCCGTTCACTGAGTGGCGGGGCTTCGAGCGGCATTACATTCAGCCGATGATACAGATCCTCTCGAAATCGTCCGAGGCTCACCTCTTTGCTGAGATCACGCGAACTGGACGTGATAACACGAACATCAACCTGAACATCATCCTGCCCCCCAAGCCGTCGGAAACGTTGCTCCACGAGTAGTCGCAATAATTTTCCTTGAGTTTCCATTGGCATATCGGCCACTTCATCTAAATACAGCGTACCATTATGCGCCCGCTCTAAAAGCCCGATCTTGGTGGAAGTCCCGTCATCATCTTCTACGCCAAACAGCTCTTCCTCAACCCGCTCTGGCACCATTGAAGCCGCATTGACTGCTTTGAAAGGCCCCTCAGAACGCGCCGATTGAGCATGGAGCATTCGAGCAATGAGTTCTTTACCCGATCCGGAGGGGCCTGAAATCAATACTCGGCTATTCGTGGCAGCTATTTTGGTAACCTTTTGTCGAAGCTGAGCAATTTGCGGAGATGTGCCGACAAGCGAATTATCGGAAGGAGCCTTTCCCTTTAATTCTTCATTCTCTCGACGAAGTCGTGCATTTTCCAGTGCCCGGCTCGCTGTAACGAGAAGCTTATCCGCCTTAAAGGGTTTGACAATATAATCATAAGCGCCCTTTCGAATGGCAGACACAGCGGTCTCAACTGTTCCATGTCCACTTATAATTATTATGGGTAGGTTTGAGTGAGTTCCCTTCAGAGAGTCGAGCAACTCGATACCGTCCATTGAACTCCCTTTGAGCCATACATCTAATATTACTAACGAAGGTTTCCTTGCTTTTACGGCAATAAGTGCTTCGTCACTCGTGCTTGTGAGGCGCACCTCATAGCCCTCGTCTTGCAGAATCCCTCCAATCATCTCTCGGATATCGTCCTCGTCCTCAACAATTAAAACATCATATTTCATAGAACCATCCTGTTTTTTAGCTCGACTGAGCTGCGCCCTTTGGAAGTGTAATTTTTATGACAGCACCCGGGACATCGTCCGAACGGTCATGCAGCGTCAATCGTCCCCCGTGATCATCGGCGATGCGCATGACTATGGCTAACCCCAGCCCCGTACCGCTATCGCGAGTCGTCACATATGGTTCAAGCAAACGTTCTTTATCCGGGAAAGGCCACCCCATTCCATTATCCGTTATTGTCAAATGTAACTGCTCGTCAGTGTCAGTGATTTGCGTTTCTATTATCCCATCCATGTCGTCAGCGCCGGAGCTGTCTAAGCGGCGCTGAATAGACTCACCCGCATTTTTATAAATGTTAGTCAAAGCCTGAGTTATAAGGCGTTCATCAGACATCGCCGCGAGAACACCCTTTGTCTCATCATTAAGTGGAAACTCTATCTCCGGGAAGGCCACACCTTGGGCGAACAAAACGTTTTCGACTAATTTGCGCATATCCGTGGCTTCAAAATTTGGTGCGGGCATACGAGCGAATGCTGAAAACTCATTCACCATTTGCTCAAGAGACCCCACTTGCCGAATTATGGTGTGCGTACAATTTTGGAAAACTTCGGGATCTGTTTTGATTTCCTTCGAGTACTTCCTCAAGAGACGCTCCGCCGAGAGCTGAATAGGCGTGAGAGGGTTCTTGATTTCATGAGCAATACGCCTGGCGACCTCCCGCCAGGCTGAGTGGCGCTGTGCCGTTACCAGCCGCGTCATGTCATCAAATGTAACAACCCAGCCGGTGTCTTTACGCGCACCTAAGTACGCAGAGACACGTAGATCAAAATTGCGAACACCATCATCCGTATTGAAATCGACCTGATCTTCCGCGGCGCCTTGGATCGACTCCCGCGCCTTTCTAAAAGCTGGGGAGAACTCGGGAAGGACATCTTCGATAGGATACCCGAGCATAGCAGTATCACGAGAGCCCAATAATCTTTCGGCTGATTGATTCATCAATGTGATACGGCCGGTCTGTGTCAGGCCAATCACTCCCGCCCTCACCCCTGAAAGCACCGCCTCTGAAAACTGACGGCGTTGCTCAGATATATCATGCTCTCGAATAAGTTCATCGCGCTGCGAGCTAAGCTGTCGTGTCATGCGGTTGAAGGCGCTCCCCAGATCAGACATCTCGCCCCAATCACCCTGCACATCTACTCTAGCGGTCATGTCTCCACTCCGAACACGTTCAGAGGCCGTAATTAATCGGCCTAACGGATCGATAATCCTGTTGGCCAGAGATAAGCCTAACCACACGGCCGCGAACAAGATAAGTAACGCGGTTTCGATAAAGGTTAGAAGAAATATTCTGCTCATCAAACTTTGGTCGGTATTAAACTCATCAATAGCTTGTGACGCGTTGGCAATTCCCGAGAGAGAGGACAGAACGCGATTATTCGACCTCAAGGCTCGCCCAACATAAAGATAAACATCCTCATAGGCGTCAAGGCGCGTTAAAGCCACAAGATAGTCGATATCGTCACGCTGAATAAAGGCAATTTCATTCGGTTTCATACCCTCAAAAACGGCAGGGATCGGAATCTCAAACCTCGGCGCTATAGCACTTTCAACCCGAGTGAAAAGATAACCGTCCTGTTGCATAATATATATCGCGTCCAGATCTCTGACGCGCGATATGATTTGAAGGTCAGCGGTATAGGAAATACGTGATGTAATATTTTGAGGGCGCCTATTTAGCTCGTTTTGAACCGCTCGTGCGTCGGTGGCAAGCTCAGTTAGCTCTTGTTTTACATACCCGTCCAAAATTTCCCGAGCTGACTCCATGTTACTGCGAACATTTTCGCCAAACAAATCATTGATGTTCTGGCTAATAAGCGAGGTTGAAAAGGCACCAACGACAATCGCGGGCGTCAAGGCAGCGAGACTAAAAATGGTTACGAACCGCCTATGAAGAAGCGGGGCTGATTGTCTCCGCTTCTTCGCAAATAAGCCGGTCCAAACCCGAAATCCCAGATAGACTCCTAGCGCTAAAATCAGGATCAAATTGAATTGTAGTAAAGGGTAAGCTCTGACCGTTTGTTCTGGATTTCTAGATAACGCAAAGAGTGTTCCCAAAACCAAGAGAATAATTGCCGCTATGAAAAGAATGCCAAATAAGGCGGATTGCGCAATACGAGGCGCGCGGCGTAACCGCGGCAGAGTGACAGACTCACCTGCCGAAATATGAGGCTGTTGATTCATAGAACAGACACAATACGCGCTTTCACGCCAACTGTATCTTCTTTACCGCACTGTTGCAAAAACTCAACACACTTAAGGTAGAGGAATTTTACGATATGTCTAAGCTCTTTAAGCGCGTCCTAAGGGTGTTTCGATGAATCCCAAGGTGATCAGCGGCTTTGGCTCGATTGCCCCCAGTCAGGCGAAGCGCCTCTGTTATCAAAGGCTTCTCAACCCACGCTACGGCAACGTTATAACTCGACTCTTCGCCATCTCGCTCACTATTGAGCAAACGACGGCAGGCCTCCTCTAGCTGTGTCTCAAGTTTTTGCTCATCCTCAACTCGGCGATCCGAAAGAATGTCTTTAGAAAACTCCTGCAAAACCATTTCAGATGTAATGACGTCGTCAGAATAGAGCACAGCTAGTCTCCTCACTAAATTCTCAAGCTCCCTGACATTACCCGCCCAATTATGACGATGCAGAATATCTAAGGCTTCGCTTTCGAAACGGCGATTGTTGTTTTGGGATGTTTGGGAGAGAAAATTCTCTGCAAGTTCATAAGTATCCCTATCACGGGCTGAGAGCGGCGGAATTCTAATTTCAGCTACATTTATTCTAAACAAAAGGTCGTCGCGGAATTTACCTTCTTCCGCTAGCCGCCGAAGGTCTTTTCTTGTCGCCGAAAGCAATCGCGGACGATTTTTACTAGGGATATGCTCTGCCTCCGTTAGTACAGCTAGCAATCGTTCCTGCTGCTTGAGTGACAACTCAGCAATTTCATCAATATAAATATCACCACCATTCACCTTTTGGAGAGTAAGAGATGTGTTCTCAAAGTCGGTGTCCCGGAAAAACGGACGATCTTTGCGCGGGCCGCCATCATGAAGAAGACGAGCCACCAAGTCCTTGCCTGTTCCCACAGCCCCCTGAATGAGAACTGGGAGGTCTCCAGAAGCGAAACGAGAAACGGCCCTATAGACCGGCTGCATGGCAGCGCTTCGCCCGATCATGGGGAGCTTGCCAAGCTCAGCACTAACTTTATTACGCCGAGGGTTCACTGACAATCCCGCTCGAGCCACCGCTTGGGTCACATCATCCAAGTCAAAGGGCTTGGGCACATACTCAAAAACTTTGTGCGTTCCCGCTTTGAGCGCTGTGTTTACAGTATTGTTCGCGCTGATGATGATAATCGGCATGTTTGGCCGCGCCTCAGATAGCTCGGGCAGGCTCTCAAAAACTTCTCGTCCTCCCATCATAACATCAGTCAATACGATATCGCCCTGTCCGGCTTGCGCCCACTTCACAAGCGTATCTGCATTATCTGTCGCCTTGACGCTATGCCCAGCTCGCGTCAGCGCCTTAGATAGAACCAACCTTACGCTATCATCGTCATCGGCGAGTAATACTTCATACTTCATAGATTTGCTCCATCTGACAGCAAGAGTGAAAATTTAGTTTTCCCAGGACGTGATTTGACTTCTACAATTCCGCCGTGGGCCGCGGCGACCTTGGAGACGAGAGATAAACCAAGGCCTTGCCCTTCTGGTTTTGTGCTAACAAAGGGCTGAAAAAGTTGGTCCGCGATATCTTTATCAATTCCGGGGCCATTATCGATGATAAGGATTTCAATAGGCAAATGCGCTGAACCTGTATTTGAATTACGGCTAGTAACACCACTTCTGAAGCGCGTCTCTAAGCTAATCTCACCCTTGCTACCGAGGTGCTCTACCGCTTCGGCAGCATTTTTAATGAGGTTTAATAGAGCCTGCATAAGGGTATCAGCATCTCCTTTGGCATGAGGCAATGAAGGATCGTACCGTTCGGTAAAAATAAGTTTCGGATTTGCGGATTGCATGACGCGCCGCGCGCGACGAAGAATTTCATGAATATTCACAAAGTCCTCATTCTCAGGATCCTGGTCTCCCAGAGTTTCCATACGGTCTGCCAAGCGTCGTATGCGGTCAATCTCAGAACCAATCAGGTCAATAAGGCTCTGCCCCTCCTCGCTTTCCACATCATCGCGTAGCAACTGCGCAGCGCCTTTGATACCCGCGAGGGGATTTTTTAACTCATGGGCAATCATGCGCCCCATGCCAGAGACAAGCTGTCCACCTACTTTAGAGCTGCGCGGTTGCGGCCCCGCAATCCAGATACTTAATCCAATCCCTGCCTCAGTTGGGTAAGCTGTGAGGTGGCAGAACTGTTCTTCTTGCTCGGGACGAGTGACAGCACAGTCTCGCATGGTCAACGGGGCGTTGAGCTCTCGGCACTTGGATATGATTGTTGTTTGGATATCCTCAAAGGAAATAATCTCCCAAGGCGTCTTATCAATAATTCTGCGAAGCGACTTTCCAAGCCACTCTAATGACGCCTGATTAGCCCATAAAATTTTCTCGCTCTTGGGCTCTATTAACAACAGAGGAAACGGCCAGTCGTCGGCCAAAGCGGGTAACATATTCACTGGCGAGTTCATGCTGCTACCTGCCTGGAACCGACACCGTAAATATCTGCCAGAATTCGAATAACCTCTTCAGGATCTTCACTGCGGCAAATTTTTGAGCGCAACTCCGCTTCATCCTCGCGACCCAAATGCTCAACGTAACCCGCCAGATGCTTTCGCGCGACACGAATACCCTTACTGTCTCCGTAAAACTCTAGGAGATCGCGATAATGTTGGATAGCGATCAGGCCTTTTTCCTCATTCGGCAATGGTTCAGGTTCTGGCATGCCATCAACACCAGCGATAATCTCGCGCAAGCTCCAGGGCGCACCGATGAGGCTGCGCCCCACCATGACACCGTCCGCGCCCGAGAGCCTCATTGCCTCCAATGCGTCCCCCGGAGTATGAATATCACCATTCACAAAAACGGGAATTTGCACCGCATCCTTAGTCCCTTTTACAGCACGCCAATCCGCCTCACCTGTGTAAAATTGATTTCGTGTTCTACCGTGCACGACTATCATCTGTACGCCCGCAGATTCAGCTCTTCTGGCGAGCTCTGGCGCATTTAAACTGTCAAAGTCCCACCCCAATCGCATCTTCAACGTCACTGGCACGTCGACAGCGCCAATCGTGGCTTCTATCAATTCGAGCGCGTGGTCTAAGTTTCGCATCAGAGCGGACCCTGAAAGCCCTGCCGTTACTTTTCTCGCTGGACATCCCATATTGATGTCAATGATGGCTGCTCCGGCGTCTTGAGATAACCGAGCGCCCTCAGCCATCCACTTCGCTTCTCGTCCCACAAGCTGGATTACCAATGGGTCGATTTCGCCTGCACCTGCCGCTTTAGCGACAATATCTGCCTGGCCTTTAGCAAGAAATTCACTTGCAACCATTTCGGAAACCACCAAACCAGGATTAAACCGTTGTAGGACACGCCGAAATGGCAGGTCGGTAAGACCGGATAGTGGCGCAACTAATACGCGCGAGGTCAATTCGTGATTGCCTATTTTGGGCATAGCGTTCATGTATATATCCTTAAGGGGCACGACCTCAATGCACAATAATTCATCACCGCAAAAGGGGCTAATTTGACACGTATCGCACAAATAATAGTCGCCGCGGGCAAAGGTGCACGAATTGGCGGCGACACGCCCAAGCAGTATCGCTTGATAGGCGGCACACCTGTTTTACAAAGAACCATCGAAGCTAGCCTAAAAGAGCCTCGAATTACTGAGATTGTCGCTGTCGTCGCCGAGGGTGATCCGCATATTTCGGACCTTCTGGCAAAGTATGAAAGGGTGCGTTCTGTCACGGGAGGCGCCAGCCGAACAGCGTCGGTAAAAGCAGGCCTAGCCGCATTAGCTGATAATCCGCCTGATTTCGTCCTTATTCATGACGGCGCAAGGCCGTTCGTATCAAAAGTCGTGATTGCCGAAATCATTGAGGCTCTCGCCACAAGTCCCGCTGTAGTCCCCGCTTTGCCCATTCCGGATGCACTTAAATCACTGGATGGCGCGGCCGTTGACCGCGACCAACTCCGCCGCGTTCAAACACCTCAAGGTTTCCAATTTGCCAAGATTTGGGCCGCCTACAGAAACATCGATCAGGCAGCCAATTTTGCTGATGATATTGAAGTCGCCAAAAACTCAGGACTGGAGGTCGCCTTTACAAAGGGTGATCCTAATAATTTTAAAGTGACTTACCCCGAAGACTTTGCCAAAGCAGAGGCTATGCTGGCTACCGACACTTATATTGCGACAGGCACTGGGTTTGATGTTCATCGGTTCACATCTGGTGATGTCATGTGGCTCTGCGGTGTTCCTATTGAGTGCGGACTCACGCTTTTGGGTCACTCAGATGCGGATGCTGGATTACACGCTCTAACGGACGCTATTTTAGGCGCCATGGCACATGGGGATATCGGCGATCATTTTCCGCCGTCCGACCCAAAATGGAAAGGCGCTAGTTCTGATAAGTTTCTACGCTATGCCATTGAAATACTTAAGGAACGCGGAGGCATACTTCAGCACGTCGATGTCACACTAATCTGTGAAAAGCCCAAAATTAAGCCCCACCGAGACGCGATGCGGGAAAAGATTGCCGAGCTATGCGATCTCCCCCTCACGCGTGTGTCCGTCAAGGCAACAACAACTGAAAAACTCGGCTTTACGGGGCGAGGCGAAGGCCTGGCGGCTCAAGCGAGTGCAACAGCAAAGCTACCCGCATGACAGGCTCCAAAGTTACGCTGAAGGATATATTTACTGAGGCCCAAACAGTAATCACGCTTGCCACTAATCAAAATATTACAATTGCGACGGCTGAGAGCTGCACGGGAGGCCTTATTGGCGCGGCAATTACCTCGATACCGGGATCTTCAGTGCCCTTTAAAGGTGGCATCATCGCCTATGATAACGCGATTAAAAATAAGCTGCTAAATGTTCCGCCTGGGATGCTACAGAAATATGGGGCCGTCAGCCGAGAAGTCGCGCGGGCGATGGCAAACGGTGCCATAGAGGCTCTAAATGTCGACCTAGCGGTATCAGTGACTGGAATTGCAGGCCCTGGCGGTGGGAGTAACGAGAAGCCTATTGGCACGGTTTGGATAGGGATAGGCACGAAAACACGTGATGGTATTAAAGTGACTACAAAGCTTCACAAGTTTGGGGATATAGGGCGCAACAAAGTAAGGGACATCACCTGCTATGAAGCATTAAAGGCTATTACTAAACATCTGCAAAACCAAAACTAATGCTCTCACCACTCTCTCATCTGAGGAATTTATGCGTCTTGTGAAACCCACCATTCTAACACTCTCATTGATTTTGGCTGCCTGTCAGGCCACGGATAAACCGAAAGAAAGCAATGAACCAAAGGCCGCGGCTGATATTACCCTAAGAGCAACATCGGACATAAAAACGCCCTCTCCGGTGAAAGCGGCTAGCTTTGTGCCCAACAGCGTGGCGTCATGGTTGGGTCACATTATCTTGCTTGACGAGAGAGGTTCACTGCATCGCGCGACGACAGACAGCACCCAGACCGAGGTCGTGGCACTAGGTAAATATGCCGATGTATTAGGCCTTGCTCGAGAGAAAAAGTCCGGCGTATTTTTGGCTATAACCCCACAAGGACAAGTCAAAGCCTTCGTTCAATCAGACGATGAAGGCAATTACGCGCCACTGGCTGTTTCGCAGGGCAATCATGATTTTAAACGATTTTGCGCATCAGCTCGGCCTAACACAGAGCTGGTTTGGGCTGAAACCGCCGACGGACCAAAGGCGTTCTCTGTAGAAATATTTGAAGACACGTCACTCACAATTAACGCTGAACAGATGGCCCCCAATGAACCTCGTCTTTGCGAGACCGACAGCGCTTTGAAACTCGGGGAAAATTACATACTCATGCCGAATAGCGAGTCAGCTCACCTTACGCTCTCAAATGGAAAAAAAGAACTATCTGTTGAAATTACCAACGGGTTGAGCATCGGGGGCATCGAAACCGCGGGCTTCGTGACGGTCACGAACACGAATATGGGCAGTGTGTTTAATGAGGGCGTCATCGTGGTGGCCGATGAAAATGAGGGCCGCCTCGTGCTCATTTCCCTCGCTTATGCACTGAAAGAGCTCGAGGGCCGTTAGACTTTTCGAGCTGAACGCATCACCGAAACAACGGCCAGCCAAACAAAAATAGCGGAGAACTGATGCAACAATGCCAGCCACAGCGCATCCCCAGTTAGTAAGACATAGATACCCAAGAGAATTTGCCACAACAACGCGGCTTTAAATATTATCATATTCCGCCTTACCAGTGGTTGGCGTTTGGTTGTAACGAAAACCCAAATTGTTACGGCGAGAATAAGATAAGCCAATGTGCGGTGGTTAAATTGGACTGCGCCAATATTCTCAAACATGTTTCTCCAGAATGGCATCAAAGAGCCATAGCCTGCAGGGACAATATCCCCATCCATTAATGGCCAAGTATTATATGTTCGCCCTGCTTTCAGCCCGGCAACAAAGGCTCCTGCAATAATTTGTGCGAACACCAACGCAGCTAAAAGTGACGTGCGTTTCACCGGCATTTTATCGAGCGGTTTTCGGGGCCAGCCCTCGGTTTGATTTCGCCAAAGCCAAAACAAGGCACCAAGAATGATAAAAGCTACGCCTAAATGAGTCGCAAGACGATATTGACTCACATCCACGCGATCATTGATTAAACCACTCGCCACCATCCACCAGCCAATACCGCCTTGAACACCGATAAGCAGCATAATACTGAAAAACTTCCATACCTGCCCTTGAGGTAGGCGACGACGAAAGAGAAAATAGAAAAATGGCAATGCATAGGCCAAGCCGATTAAGCGGCCTAACTGTCGGTGGCTCCACTCCCAGAAATAAATTCTCTTAAACCCTGACATTTCCATATCGGAATGTTCCGCCATGAATTCTGGAATTTGTTGATATTTATGAAATTCCAATTGCCAAGCTTCGGCACTGAGAGGTGGTAACGCTCCTTTTATTGGTGCCCACTCCGTGATGGATAGACCTGAATTGGTCAACCGTGTTGCTCCGCCGAGGACGATCATCGCCCCCACAAGCAGTAACATGAGGAAAAGCCATCTTCGAACAGCGCGGTCGTTATTTTGGTGAAGCTGAAATGCCATGACTCTCTATACGGTTTTCTACAGCAATTGGGCTGTGACATTTTTTCAAAATAGTTAGAAAATCACGATGATGGTCGGAGTAACAGGATTCGAACCTGTGACCCCTAAGCCCCCAGCTTAG
>JAHDCL010000048.1 GCA_020629875.1 Hellea sp. | reverse complement strand
CTGAGCCTGTTGCTGCTGCGGCGTCACGTTGTGCACAATATTACGTCAATCACCGCTGGTTAGGCGGTATGCTGACAAATTGGCAGACCATTTCTGGTTCAATTTCTCGCTTGCGCGAGCTTGAAGCAAAGCTGGGTGAGGGCGGTGAAGACACTGGTCTGACGAAGAAAGAGAACCTTAAGCTCACGCGTGAGCTAGAAAAACTCGATAAAGCCCTTGGCGGAATTAAGGATATGGGCGGTAAGCCTGACCTAATGTTCGTTATCGATACGAATAAAGAAGGCATCGCTATTAAAGAAGCTCGACGTCTCGGTATTCCTGTTGTCGCTATCTTGGATACAAATTGCGATCCAGAGTCAGCTGATTTACCTATTCCAGGAAATGACGACGCTGCTCGCGCTATCCAACTTTACTGTGAGCTTATTGCTGATGCTGTTCTTGACGGTATGACAGAAGCTCAAAAGAACGTTGGCGTCGACCTTGGGGCTGCTGAAAACCCAATGGAAATGGCTATGGCCGCTCCTGAAGCTGCTCCTGCTCCCGCAGCAGAAGCGACGACCGCTGCTCCTGCAACGTCAGAGCAAATGGCAAATGTACCAACGTCGCCTGTTGAAACAGCAAAAGCTGTTCCGGCCGCAGCAGAAGAAGAATCCGAATATCTGCGCGTGACGCGTGAATATGACGCTGAAGTAGACCCAGCCGTTGTGACAAAGATTGAAAAGCATCTCGGTGCGTCACTTTCGAATAAAGACAGCAAATATGTTGCTTGCTCCGACGAGACAGAACTTGAAACTATCGTTAAAGGGTTCATGGCAAAGAAAATGGGCATTGAAGACAAAGATGCCGCCATGGAGAAAGTCAAAGCTGTTTGCGAGACAATGAAGCCTACGCGTATGAAGAACCGCGTCACATTTTATTATCTCCTCGCTAAAAACGAAGGCAAGTTGGGCGAATTTTAAGTCCCAAAAGGCCTCTGTCTTTAAAATTTAACTCGGCCTCCTTATTTGGAGGCCGCACCCAATTAAACACCACTCCCATAGGAGAAATATCATGGCACAGATTACAGCCGCCCTCGTGAAGGAACTTCGCGAAAAAACATCCGCCGGTATGATGGATTGTAAAAAAGCACTGAACGAAACAAATGGTGACCTCGAAGCCGCAGTAGATTGGCTTCGCACCAAAGGTATCGCTAAGGCAGACAAGAAAGCCTCTCGCGTAGCTGCTGAAGGTCTTGTCGCTGTTGCCCTCGACGGCACAACAGGTGCGCTCGTCGAGGTAAACTCTGAGACAGACTTCGTCGCGCGCAATGACGGTTTCCAAGCTGCCGTTGCTGAAGTTTCAAAGCTGGCGCTTGCTGCAAACTCTAATGAAGAGCTTGCATCTGCAACAACTGCTTCAGGCGATGACGTAACTGAGATGTTCAAAAAGTTAGTCGGTAAAATCGGCGAGAACATGACATTCCGCCGTATGGCAAAGCTTTCCGTGTCTGACGGTGTTGTAGCAGGTTACATTCATAACGCCGTAACCGATGGTATGGGTAAAATTGGCGTTCTTATTGCTCTTGAGAGTTCAGGTGACAAAGCTAAGCTTGAAGATCTAGCTAAGAAAATCGCAATGCATGTTGCGGCGACAAACCCATTAGCGCTGTCAGTTGATGATTTGGATCCGGCCGTGGTTCAAAAGGAGCGCGACATGCTTAAGGCTGAAGCGTTGGAGTCAGGTAAACCGGAAGCTATCGTCGACAAAATGGTCGAAGGTCGTATGCAGAAATTCTTCAAAGAATCAGTGCTTCTCACTCAAGTCTTCGTCATGGATGGCGAGCGTACAATCGCCAAAGTTATTGAAGACGAAGCAGCGGCTCTTGGTACCGATGTTAAAATGACAGCCTATGTCCGCATGGGGCTAGGTGAAGGTATCGAAAAGAAAGAAGAGAACTTTGCGGCTGAAGTTGCAGCGGCTGTTGCGGGCTCCTAAACCGCTTTAAAAATAAATTCAGCTTATATCGCCTAAGCACTGGCGAATTGAGCGCGAATCTTTATTATCCCCTGCAAGTGTAGACTCACCTGCAGGGGATTTTTTGTGGCAAACGCCTATAAATATAAACGTGTGCTTCTGAAGCTCTCAGGTGAAGCCCTGATGGGTGACAAGCCTTACGGCATCGATACGGAGATGACCTCCCGTATTGCGAAGGAAGTAAAGGAAGCACATGATAAAGGGTTGCAGATTGCTCTTGTCATCGGCGCGGGTAATATTTTTCGCGGATTATCAGCTGCTGCAGGGGGAATTGAACGTTCAACCGCCGATTATATGGGGATGTTAGCCACTGTGATGAATGCGCTTGCCATGCAAAGCGCTCTGGAACAGGTGGGTGTAGATACGCGGGTCCAATCTGCGATTCCCATGCAAACAGTCTGTGAAAGTTATATTCGCCGCCGCGCGGTCCGTCATATGGAAAAGGGACGCGTTGTGATTTTTGCCGCTGGCACAGGTAATCCTTATTTCACGACAGATACCGCCGCTGCTCTGCGCGCTGCCGAGATGGAATGTGATGCCTTGCTTAAAGGGACACAGGTTGACGGTGTCTATGACAGCGATCCAAAAAAGAACCCTGAGGCGAAGCGTTATGAGACGCTTAGCTACCACAAGGTTTTGACCGATGATTTGAAAGTTATGGACGCCGCGGCGATAACCTTGATGCGGGAGAATAAAATCCCCATTATAGTGTTCTCGCTACATGAAAAAGGCGGGTTTGATAAGGTTATGCGGGGCGAGGGCACTTGCACCACGATAACGTCTTAAAATCAGTCTTATTTGAGACAAATGTGCGGGTTAAGCCGCGCTCGAAATGGAGTTGAACATGGCAGGCGATTTTGACCTGAAAGAATACCGCAAACGGATGGATGGGGCTGTTAGCTCGTTAAAATCTGAATTTGGCGGATTACGCACTGGGCGCGCAAACGCTGGGATCTTAGATGGTGTCATGGTCAATGCCTATGGCTCTGAAGTTCCGCTTAATCAAGTTGGCTCTGTAACCGTGCCAGAGTCCCGCATGCTGATGGTCAATATTTGGGATAAGACCCAAGTCCAAGCTGCGGATAAGGCTATTCGCCAATCAAATTTGGGGCTCAATCCAATCGTTGATGGGCAAACCTTGCGCATTCCTATGCCGCCTTTGACGGAGGAGCGCCGCAAAGACCTCGTAAAGGTCGCAAATGGTTATGCCGAAAGCGCAAAAATTGCGGTCCGCAATGTTCGCCGAGATGGTATGGAAACCGTGAAGAAAATGGAAAAAGCTAAAGAGATTAGCGAAGACGAGCAAAAGGCGCATGAAGCGGATATTCAAAAAGCAACAGATGATGTAATCGGTGAAATAGATCAGATTTTGGAAGCAAAATCCGCAGAAATCATGCAGGTCTAATTGACAGCTTCCTCCGCATATCAGGCTGACTTTCCGCTACATGTTGCCATCATCATGGATGGGAACGGTCGCTGGGCCCAGGCTCGTCATAGACCCCGTGTTTTTGGGCATCAAGCAGGGGTGAAAACTGTCCGCCGGATTGTCGAAGATGCTGCTGATTTAGGTGTGCAGTATCTTACACTTTATAGCTTTTCGACAGAAAACTGGACCCGTCCAAAGGCCGAGATAGCTGCACTCTTTAATCTTTTACGCAAATATGTTGAGGACGATCTCGATACTCTCAATAGCAACAATGTGCGCATCCGCATTTTGGGGTCGCGTAAGGGCTTAAAGCCCGACTTGCTCGAACTTATTGAACGTGTTGAAACCACTACGGAGGCTAATTCCGAATTCCACCTTAATATTGCTTTTAACTATGGAGGCCGCGACGAGATATTGCGGGCTACTAGGAAAGCCGTGGCTGATGGGAAAGACTTAAAGACCCTGACGGAAGCAGAACTTACGCCTTACCTTGATACCGCTGATCTACCCGAGCCGGATTTGGTTATCCGCACCAGTGGCGAAAAACGCATCAGCAACTTTCTCTTATGGCAAGCCGCTTATTCAGAGTTTGTTTTTACAGATGTTCTTTGGCCCGACTTTACAAAGTCAGATTTATTGTCAGCAATAGAAGACTTTCAAAACCGCGAACGTCGTTTCGGGAATCTCAACACGTCAGAAGTGGCTTAGTCCCAGTGAGTGTATCATCCGCTGAAAAGAAACCTCTTTTTAAAAATGTAGGGGTGAGAGCGGCGACAGCATTGTTATTTGCCGCGATTTGTATTCCTCCGCTATATTTCGGCGGTTGGCCCTGGGCTGCACTTGTTGCGTTATTGGCTGGCCGAATGATGTGGGAGTGGGTACGAATGTCAGATCCGGTACCAACCGGGGTGGCGTATGTCATTTCTATCATCGGCGTTGTCACGGCCTGTTTTTACATAGCTCAGCAAAATTGGCTTTTTGCAGGTATCACGGTAGTCATTGCAGCGATATTAGCGGCATTGGAGCGTTCTCGACGTGGCGGAGTGCTCTGGTCCGGATTAGGGTTCCTTTACATCGTCATTCCTTCCATGGCGATTGTCGGTATCCGCGGGGTTGAAAATGGCTTTGCGACGGAAGGTTTTTCCAAGCTCATTTTTGTGATTTTGGTTGTGGTTGCGGCTGATGTTGGCGCTTATTTCGGTGGATCTTATTTCAAGGGCCCCAAGTTGGCTCCTAAACTCAGCCCGAATAAAACTTGGTCAGGTTTTTTTAGTGGACTTCTCTTTGGTGCGCTAATTGGCGGCATTGTTGGGCATGTAATAGGGCTTGGATTTATTTTAGGAGTTTGCCTCGCGATGCCCATCATTGTCTTATCGGTTTTTGGTGATTTACTCGAAAGCGGCTTAAAGCGCCGACTAAATGTAAAAGATGCTGGCGATTTGTTACCTGGTCACGGCGGATTGCTGGATCGCCTAGATAGTCTGATGATGGCGATTGTTGGGGTTGTCGTTATTTTAGCTGTCGCACCTGGCTTGTGGCCATTATAGATATCTTATGACAAAACGTGTGTCGATACTGGGCTCCACAGGGTCAATAGGCGAGAGCACTCTCGACCTTGTACGGCGTGCTGGGGAGGGCGATATTCAAATTGTCTCTCTTACGGCCAATAGCAATGCAGAAAAACTCGCAGCGCAAGCCATAGAATTTGGTGCGGAATTCGTTGCATTATCAGATAGCGCTAATTCAGATGTCCTCAAGTCGGCCCTTGAAGGTACAAAGACGAAAGTTGGAATTGGGCCTGAAGCGCTAGTTGAAGCCGCCTCGCGCGAGACGGACTTTTGTATGGCCGCAATTATTGGAGCCGCTGGGCTGGAACCTACACTTGCTGCAGTTGATCAAGGTATCCATGTTGGTCTTGCAAATAAGGAATGCCTCGTCTGCGCTGGGGATCTATTTATGCAACGCGTGAAGCGGAAGGGGGCTACATTGCTGCCGGTGGATTCCGAGCATAACGCAATATTTCAAGTTCTTGAGCGCGATAAGCCAGAGGGCGTTCGCCGCCTTATTCTGACCGCGAGTGGAGGACCTTTTCGCGATGCATCGATGGATAAATTGCGCCAAGTTTCACGTAAAGACGCGCTTAATCATCCCGTCTGGTCCATGGGGGCCAAAATATCGATCGATTCTGCAACCCTGATGAATAAGGGCTTGGAGCTTATCGAGGCCAGCTATATTTTTGATCGTCCTTCCTCGGAAATCGATGTTGTAGTGCATCCACAATCCATCATTCACTCCATGGTGGAATATATTGATGGATCTGTTTTGGCACAGCTTGGTTCGCCAGATATGCGCACTCCGATCGCTTATGCGATGGGCTGGCCTGACCGCATGGCCGCGCCTGTTGAGCGACTTGATTTAACAAAGATGAGCGGGCTGACTTTTTTCAATCCTGATACGGAAAAATTTCCTGCATTGCGGCTAGCTCGCGAAGCTTTAGAGGCCGGGGGCAAAGCGCCTTGCGTGTTGAACGCGGCCAATGAAATTGCGGTTGCTGCTTTCTTACAAAATCAGATTAAGTTTCTGGATATTCCGCGTATCGTCGAGAGTGCACTGGAACAACACGCTGCACGGTCTTGCTTTAAGAATGCGCCCTGCGTAGTCGGTGATATTCTCGCCACAGACGAAGCTGCCAGAGCAACTGCACATGAGCATATTGTAAGCTTGTAGAGCCAGTAAAAACAGGGCAAAAACAACAGCTAATCGAGAGAATCTATTATGCTGTCCGGCCTTGTCGACACCTTGATATTTTTAACCAGTTTTTTGGTGGTTTTGTCCTTTCTGGTCTACTTCCATGAGCTTGGGCACTATTCTGTTGCGCGTTTTTTTAATGTGGCGGTAGAGCGCTTCTCAATTGGATTTGGTAAGCCTATCGCGCAGTGGACCGCGAAGAGTGGAACAAAGTGGTCTATCGGACGCATACCGCTGGGCGGTTTCGTTAAATTTCTTGGAGATGCTAGCGGAGCCAGTAACCCTGACACTGAAGCTCTCGAAAAATTGAAAAATGAAGTTCGGTCAGAGGGTAACGTGCCGCTTGATCAGATATTTCATTTCAAACCCGTTTGGCAGCGCATGCTTATTGTCTTAGCTGGGCCCGTTTTCAATTTTATTTTGGCGATAGGTATTTTTGCGGGACTAGGCCTCGCCATGGGGTCTTACTATGTCGAGTCTGAAGTCGGGCGGGTACTCCCTGATAGCGCTGCGGAAGCTGCGGGTGTGCAAGTGGGCGATAAAATTCTTCGCATGGACGGCAGGGATGTCAGTGATTTCAATGAGTTAAGAAAATATGTCGTATTGCGCAGCAATAATGACATTCAGACCGTAGTCGAGCGGGATGGCCGTGAGGTCGAGTTGATCTTAACACCTCGCCGCGTCGAGGAAAAAGATTTCATTGGCGGAAAATCTAGCGCTGGGAAAATCGGAATCGGGTTGGCGGAAGATCCAACCTTTGTTCCTATCGAATTTGGTCCTGTTGAAGCGCTGGGCTTTGGGGTGTCTGAAGTGAAAGATACCATCGCAATGACGGGGCATTACATTGGGCGTATCTTCAAGGGTAAGGAAGATGGCAAGCAGCTCGGCTCGATTGTTAAGATTGCAACGATGACAGGCAAGTCAGCGGTGGACGCGGCGAATGCGGATGTGCCCTTTGGAAAGCGTATGCAAATGATTTTATTGCGTCTTTTGACGCTAGCTGCTTCTCTTTCCATAGCGTTAGGTGTCGCAAATTTAATGCCTATTCCAGTCCTAGACGGTGGACATTTGGTTTACTATAGCTATGAAGCCGTAGCGGGTCGTCCGCTGAGTCAGAAGAAGCAGGAGATTGGATTTCGATTTGGGTTTGCGGTTTTGCTTACACTCTTCGTAATTTTAACGGTGAATGATATCGGCTATGTAGCCAGCATCTTCTCCTAAGTGGACGGGTTTATGGGATTTATTGATAATATGCGGTTAGCTTCTACGCGCTTTTTCGCGATTTTCACGATGGCGGTTCTAGCTTTTAGCTTCGAGAGTGTCAGTTACGCTCAGGATGCGCCTGCCGCGGTTCCCCAACAACCTACGCTTATCCGAAATATCCAAGTTCAAGGAAATCAGCGCGTTGAAGCGAATACTGTTGCGTCATACTTGCTGATTGCTCCTGGAGATCCTTACAGCGAAGACCGGATCGATATGTCAATCAAGACGCTCTACGCGACGGGCCTTTTTGCCGATGTCGCTATTCAGCCGAGCGAAGACGGAAATATACTAATTCGAGTTATCGAAAACCCGATTATCAACCGCGTAATTTTGGAAGGGAATAAGTCCCTTAAATCTGATAAAATTACGGACGAAATTGAGGCCGAACCGCGTTCCATCTTTACGCGCTCAAACGTTCAAGCCGATGTTCAGCGTATAATTGAGCTTTATCGTCAATCAGGGCGGTTTGCGGCGACTGTTTCTCCAAAAGTTGTGCAGCAGCCTCAGAATCGCGTCGACCTTATTTTTGAGATTACTGAAGGGCCTGTCACGGGCGTTAAGCGTATCAACATCATCGGTAATAGCGAGTTCCCTGACCGCCGCCTGCGTAAGGAAATCGTGACCGCTGAATCCTCATGGTATAAATTCTTCTCATCTAATGATAATTATGACCCGGGCCGCTTGGAGTATGACCGTGAGCAGCTTCGTACATTTTACACAAATCGCGGATTTGCGGATTTCCGTGTGGTTTCTGCTGTTGCCGAGCTGACGCCAGATCAAGAAGATTTCTACATCACTTTTACAGTCGATGAGGGTGAAGAATATACATGGGGTGATATTTCAGTCGAAACAGAATTAGATGATTTGAATTCTGACTTCCTAGAGCGCCTTATCGCGATCAAACCTGGAACGATATATAATGCCAGCCGTGTTGAAGATGTTATAGATACACTCAACTTTGCAGCCGGTACATCCGGCTATGCCTTTGTTGACATTCAGCCCAATATTAAACGTAACCGTGATACTAAAACTGTAGATTTGGTTTTCAATGTTGTTGAAGGACCCCGCGTTTATATCGAGCGTATTGATGTAGTTGGGAACACGACAACATTGGATTATGTTATCCGCCGCGAGATGGAACTCGTGGAAGGCGATGCCTTTAACCGTATTTTACTTGACCGTTCGCGCAATCGCGTCCGTGCACTACGTTTCTTTGAGGACGTAGAAATTACTGAGCGTCAGGGAAGTGCGCCTGATCGTGCGATTGTTGAAGTATCAGTTAAAGAACAGCCCACGGGTGAGCTATCATTCTCAGCTGGTTTCTCATCTGCCGATGCATTTCTTGTGGACCTTTCAATTACCCAGCGTAACCTTCGGGGGCGTGGACAGCTACTGCGCTTCGTTATTCGGGCCAGTTCTAACCGCCGTGAAATTGATCTCCGTTTTACAGAGCCACGTTTTTTGGGGCGTAATCTCGCGGCGGGTGTTGAGCTATTTGACGTCGTGATCGACTTTCTTGAGGAAGCCAACTTCCGTCAGTCCAGGACTGGTGGACAGATTACATTGGCTTTTCCTCTCACCGAGTACACAACGCTTTCAACGCGTTATTCACTGCGTCAGGAGAAAATTGAATCTCCGGGCGTTAATGCCGTAACCTGTGCTGCAGCAGAGGAAAGTGCGACGGGATTCACCCAGCAACAACTTGCTTTCTGTGATCAGATTGATGGCCGGTTATCCTCCATCCTGGGCTATACTTTTGGCTGGGATCGTCGGAATGACCCTATTACACCGACACGCGGATTCGATGTTCGCTTTTCTCAAGACGCAGCTGGCGTTGGCGGAGATGTTAAATATTTGCGCACAGATGTTCGCGCAAATGCCTATCGCGGCCTGTACAAAAATGTGATCGCTAGTGCTTCTCTCTCGGGCGGATATATACAAGGGTGGGGCGGAGACCCGGTCTCAATTAATGACCGTTACTTCAAGGGTAACTTTGAATTCCGTGGCTATGACAATGCTGGTATCGGACCGCGTGTTGTCCAATATGACCCCCTTACAGGTGAAATCACTCAACGTCTAAACTCTCTCGGAGGCAATGCCTTTGGTATAGCTGCTGCTGAGGTGAGTTTTCCTGTTGGCATCCCGAATTTATTGGGTAGCTTGTTTGTCGAAGCAGGAACAGTTGGTCTTTTAGATGATAATGAAAAGTTTGATACTGGCATCGACCCTATTACGGGAGAGCAGCTCACGGCAGACGCTGTTTACACTCGCACCATTGATGATCTCGATATCCGAGCTATGGTGGGAGCTTCAGTCTTCTGGGAAAGCCCTTTTGGCCCCATTCGCTTTGACTTTACGAAGCCGCTCAGACAATTTGAGTATGACGATCGAAAGTCCTTTCAATTTACAACCCGCACAAGGTTTTAATCATGACTATGTATAAATCACTCTATCGCGTTGCAATTGGCTTCGCAGCCGCGGTTCTTTTCTCCGCTAGCGCCTTCGCTCAAAGTACCATCTTGGTTGTTGATACTGGCCGTGTTTTACGTGACTCAGACGTGGGCAAACACATTGCGCGCCAGCTTGAAACAATTGGTAAATCTATGGAAGCCGAAGCCAAAGCCAAGGCGTCTCCTCTAGAGTCCAAAGGGAAATCTCTAGAAGCTCAGCTGAAAGGACAGACGCCACAGTCACTTCAAACGAACACTGCCTTGCAGCAGCAAATTAAGTCGTTCCGTCAAGATCAACAAAAAGTCGCTATTGATTTGCAGTATAAGCAGCAGGAAATGAAAATTACCGAAGCTAAAGCTGTGCAAAAGGTTCAAGAACGTCTGCGTACAATTCTGAAATCTATCGTTGCTGAACGTAATGCTGATGTGGTGCTTGAGCGCTCATTGGTCATCTATGGCGACCCTGTTGATGTGACTGACACTGTGATCAGCCGCTTGAACAGCCAAATGAAAACCGTTCCTGTAACGCGCGAGCGCTTGCCGCGTAAAAGCTAAGAAATCTCGCGCAACTTTCGCAATGGAAAGTAACGCGAATTGACAATCCTTTAAGGGCCGTATGGAATATGAGACTGGTATGATTGATACCCGTTTCTATATCTCCCACGGCCCTTTAACTTTGGCGCAGCTTATTGAGGGGCTTGCCGCTGAGTTACCCGATGATAAATTTGGTGAAGAAGAGGTGAGCTCAGGAGGTGTCCTGGCAGAGAGTTTGCCCAACCAGCTCTGTTTTCTGGATAATAAGCGTCACAAGGAGCAGGTGAAAACTGCCAATGCGACCGCCTGTTTCGTAACAGAGCGCTTAGCTGAAGTCGTGGGTGCTCAACATATCATTCCGATTGTGACAAAAACGCCGCGTGCTCACTTTGCGAGAGCAATGCAGAAAATGGCCAGCCGAAAGACACTGGCCAATTCAGAGGGCGCGGCGAAAATTGCAAAATCAGCCAAGGTGCATAGCTCCGCTGTTATTGGCGCAGGGGCGGTGATTGAGGATGGTGTCGAAATTGCGCCTTACGCCGTAGTAGGTCCTGGTGTGCATATCGGAGCTCGGACCGTTATTGGGTCTCATGCGGATATTCGCTGTGCAATTATTGGACGAGATTGTAAGATTAAGCCTTCATCTGTGATTGGCGGCGCGGGGTTTGGCGTGACAGGGGATGAAAACGGGTTGCTGGATATTCCTCATCTTGGCCGTGTATATATTGGAGATCGTGTCTCTATCGGGTCGCAAAGCTGTGTTGACCGAGGGCAAATCGGGGATACGCGTATCGAAGATGACGTGAAAATTGATAACCTTGTGCAAATTGCACATAATTGCACGATTGGCGCCGGGACCGTGATAGCCGCCCATACTGGTATATCTGGTAGCTGCGTCGTCGGTAACGGGGTTCAGATGGGCGGGAATGTAGGTTTGGCGGACCACCTAAACATAGGTGATGGCGTATCTATCGCGGCACGGGCCGGGGTTATGCATGACATCCCTGAGGGTGAGGTTTGGAGCGGGATTCCCGCTATGCCCATCCGAGAACATATGCGCATCGTAAGCGCGACGCGCAAACTTATTCAAAAGCCGAAGAAGGACTAGGGGCATGCAAGCATCACATCAACTTCCTTTGGACCGAAAATACGTTCAGAATTACCTACCTCATCGAGAGCCTATGCTTTTTGTGGATCGCGTCACTCGTCTTGAGGACAACGCCATCACCATTGAGTCTGACGTGGATCCTGAGGCTGCATATTTCAAAGGACATTTCCCCGGAATGCCGATCATGCCAGGTGTGTTGATTGTAGAAACCGTCGCGCAAGCGGGTGCGCTACTTGTATCCCTGACAAGGGGCTTATCGGATGATAAATTCATCGCGTTTTCAAATGTCGATGCTGTCAAATTCCGCAGACCAGTTGAGCCCGGAGATATGCTGACAATAGATGTGGAAATCGAGAAAATCCGCCTACCATTCTATAAATTTACCGGTACAGCCAAAGTTGATGGGGCAGTTGCAGCGACGCTAAAATTTGCCGCCGCGGAAATGAGCTACAATAAATGACCGTCACAATTCACCCATCTTCGTTTGTTGACCCTAAAGCTGAGCTGGGCGAGGGCGTTGAGATTGGCCCATTATGTGTTGTGGGGCCTGATGTTAAGCTAGCGAAGGGCGTGCAGTTGGTTGGCCAAGTTAACCTCGCAGGGGATACGAGGATTGGTGAAGACTGTAAACTTTATCCCTTTGTCTCAATGGGCCATCCGCCTCAGGATTTTAAGCATAAAGGAGGCCCCGTACGTATCGAAATCGGCGCGCGTTCAACTTTTAGAGAGAACGTCAATATTCACCCAGGTGTTGACGTCGGGGAGCCTGTGACGCGTATAGGCAATGATTGCTACTTCATGGTTGGAACGCATCTGGCGCATGAGGGTCAAATGGGGAACAATGTCATCGTGTCCAATGGCGCGCAGATTGGCGGAAATGTCACCATAGGAGACCACGCTATCTTGGGCGGTCTCTGCGCTATCCACCAGCATACTCGGATTGGCGCTCATGCATTTATTGGGGGCATGGCGACCGTGACAACAGATGTTATTCCATATGGTTCTGTTATCGGAAATGCCGCGCATTTGGCGGGTTTAAATGTTATCGGATTAAAGAGACGGGGGTTCTCTCGCGAAAAAATTCGTGACCTCCGCTCTGCCTATCGATTGCTTTTCGCACAAGAGGGTACTTTCGCAGAGAGACTAGAGGACGTTGCTGAGAGCTACGCCGAACATGAGCTCGTTATGGAAATTATCGGTTTCATTCGTGAGCAAAAAAATCGGCGCATTTGCATGCCGCATACGGGTTCTTAAAATGCATATTGGACTGATTGCTGGCGGCGGAGATTTACCTAAGCATGTCGTGCAAGCTGCGCGGCAGGATGGGCACGATGTGTCGGTCATTGCGCTGGATGGGTTTGCCAATATCAATGATTTCTCAGGCGCCAAAGCGCTGAGAATTGCTGAGTTTGGTAAGATGATTAAGACACTTAAAAAGGTGAAGGCGACTCATGTCTGCTTTGCTGGCATTGTTAAGCGTCCGGACTTTAAAAAATTAAAGCCTGACCTGAAGGCGATGTTCCACATGGGCGGCGCCATCAAAGCAGCGAAACAGGGAGATGATGCTCTCATGCGCTTTCTCTTGGACCTGTTTGAGAAGGAGGGGTTCGAAGTTGTGGCCCCGCAAGACGTTTGCCAATCTTTACTCTTGCCGGAAGGTATAATCGGCTCAATTCCTATGACCAAGGATCACCGAGAGGACACGAAGCTCGCTTGTGAAATCGCGTCTAAAATTGGCGCGCTCGATATTGGTCAGGGGGCTGTGGTCTGCCAGGGCGTCGTGCTTGCTGTTGAAGCGCAAGAGGGTACAGACGCGATGTTAAAGCGCGTCGGGAATTTGCCATCAGAGATACGGGGCTCAGACGAATTACGTAAAGGCATTTTGGCCAAAATGGTGAAGCCAAACCAAGAAACCCGTGTGGACTTACCGACTATTGGTCCTGCGACGATTGAAAATGCAGCCGCAGCTGGTTTAGCTGGAATTGTAGCTGAGAGCGGGCGTGCATTTCTCATTGATAAAGAGAAGGTTATCTCATTGGCAGATAGCGCTGGTATATTCATCGCCGGACTCCCGCCATCCAAAGCATGACGAAAGCCGTCTATATCGTTGCTGTGGAAAATTCAGCTGACCATTTAGGCGCGGAATTAATAGAACATATTCGCGCCCAAACGTCAGGCGTCAGCTTTCTGGGAATTGGCGGAGCGGCGATGGCTGATAGCGGGGTGGATAGCCAAATTGACATTACAGGTCTCGCGATCCTAGGCTTCATAGAGGGACTTAAATCTTATCCAATGATTATGGATCGAGTTAGGTCTACGATTGACAGTGTCATTGAAAATGACCCTGAGGCAGTCATCTTGATTGATAGTTGGGGTTTTATGATCAGGGTGGCCAAAGGGCTAAAGAAGGCGGGCTATCGAGGTAAAATTATCAAATATCTTGCGCCGCAAGTCTGGGCTATGCGCGAGGGGCGATCGAAGATATTAGCGCGATATGTTGATCACCTGATGACGATTCATAGTTTTGACGCCCCGTATTTTGAACAGCATGGTTTAGCAGTTAGCTATGTCGGTAATCCCATGTTTGACACAGATTACCGAAAAGGGGACGGCGCGCGGCTTAGGGCAGAGCTCGGCATTGCTTCTAATGAAGAGGTTGTATCCGTTTTTTTCGGTAGCCGGCTTTCTGAGATTCAGCGGCTTGCTGCACCTTTTGCCGATACTGTAGCGCAATTAAAAACCGAACGACCCCGCCTGAGATTTATAAGTCCATTGTCAGAGTCGATAGCAACCGATGTTAACGCAGCCGCGGGTAAGGATTTACGATTGCAGGACATCATTCTATTGCCTGAGGCGCGTAAGTTTGATGTTTTTGCGGCGAGTGATGTCGCTATCGCCTGTTCAGGGACGGTGACAACTCAGCTCGCTTGCGCGGGTGTTCCGAGCGTTGTCGCCTATCGTTTAAATGGGCTAACCTATGCTGTGGCCAAACGCCTGTACAAGCCAAGTTACATATCCATCGTAAATATCGCGGCGGATGAAGCGCTCATGCCAGAATTTGTTCAAGGTGACGTCACAGGAGAAAAACTTTCCGAGGCTGTGAATACATATCTCAACGACGAAGAGTTTCGTGAAATGACATCGCGTCGTCTCGTAGCACAAACAGAGGCTATGAAAGGAAAAGGCGGCTCCGCGAGTGAGCGGGCCGCCTTGACAGTGTTAGATATTATTGACGCTTAGCGCTTAGAAATCGGCACGTAATTACGCTCAGTCGCGCCTGAATATAACTGGCGAGGACGACCAATTCGTTGGCTTGGATCTTCTAGCATTTCGTTCCACTGAGAAATCCATCCCACTGTCCGTGCTAGCGCGAATAAAACAGTGAACATCGATGTTGGGAAACCCAATGCCGAAAGAACGATGCCTGAGTAGAAATCCACATTTGGATAGAGTTTCTTCGAAATGAAATACTCGTCCTCAAGTGCAATTTTTTCAAGTTCTTTGGCAACAGCTAGGATTGGGTTGTCCAAGTCGAGTTCTTCCAGAACGTCGTGGGCCACTTTCTGTAGAACGCGTGAACGGGGGTCAAAGTTTTTATAAACCCGGTGACCAAAGCCCATGAGGCGGAAGGGGTCCTGCTTATCTTTCGCGCGGGCGATATATTCTGGGATGCGGTCAACACTTCCGATTTCACGGAGCATGTTCAGGCAAGCTTCATTGGCTCCGCCATGGCTAGGGCCCCAGAGGCAAGCAATGCCAGCCGCGATACAGGCATATGGGTTGGCGCCTGATGAGCCAGCTAGGCGAACTGTGGAGGTTGAAGCGTTTTGTTCATGGTCAGCGTGGAGGATGAAGATCTTGTCCATCGCATCGACGATGGTCTTACTGACTTTATATTTTTCGGCAGGAACTGAGAAACACATATGCAGGAAGTTTTCAGCATATGAGAGCTCGTTATTTGGATAGACGTGAGGCTGCCCAATTGAATATTTATAGCAGCGAGCTGCAATTGTTGGCATCTTGGCAATGAGGCGGTGCATAGCAATATCGCGGGCTTCATTGACCGTTGTATGAGCATCGTCATGATAGAAGCCTGATAAGGCACCAACCGTTCCGCACATCATGGCCATAGGATGGCTGTCACGGCGATAGCCTTGGAAGAAGCGTTCGACCTGATCGTGTAACATTGTGTGATTTGTGATGGTGTTTGTGAACTCAATATTTTGCTTCTTATTCGGAAGCTCACCATGAATCATCAAGTAAGCAACTTCCAAGAATGTTGACTTTTCAGCGAGCTGCTCAATGGGGTAACCACGGTGGAGGAGTTGTCCTTTTTGTCCATCAATGAATGTTATCTGAGATTCAGTGGAGCAAGTGGAGGTATAACCTGGGTCGAATGTGAAGTGACCAGAGTGCTTGTGCAGCGCGCGTACGTCAATTCCAGGCGCGCCCATTGAGCCTTTCATTATTGGTAAGTCATAGCTGTCATCACCAATGGTGACTTTAGCCGTTCCAATGTTCTCAATCTTGTTTTCCATTTAATCCTCTTTCTTTCCAAAATCACTTTCAATGACATCGCTTAGCCGTCCAAGCACCTCGTCCTTGCCCAGAAGGGCGAGAACCCAGGATAAATCCGGGGAGGGTGCGCCGCCGGTGAGTGCCGCGCGAACGGGCTGACCGATTTTGCCAAATCCAACGTCGTTGTCGGACACATATGCTTTAAGGAGCGACTGGATGTTCTCCTCGTTCCATTGCGGCCCTTCTAAGGATTTTAGGCGTAAAGTCAAAGCCGTTAGGTGCGCTATCGCGTCATCCTTTCGTAGGGGTTTGGCAGCTTTCCCGGCGATTTCCAGCGGGCGTTTTAGCATCAGATAATGGGCTTGCTCTGCCAACTCTTTTAAGGTTTTAGCACGGGGCTTGAGCGTATCCATTGCGGCCAAGATGCGAGCGCTTAATGTATCTGACAGCGGTCCAGCGTTCACATGTTCCAAGAAGGGGAGGGCTTGGGTGAACAGGCTATCATTGGGCTCTTTTAGAATATGCTGGCCGTTGATGAAGTCCATTTTATCAAAATCCAACCGAGCGGGAGCTGAATTAATCCCTTGGAGCGTAAAGACCTCTGCAATCTGTGCGTCTTCAAAAAAAAGTTCTTCATCACCATGGGCCCACCCCAATTTGAGCAGGTAATTACGAAGTCCGCCGGGAAGGTATCCCATATCCCGATAGGCTTCTGCGCCTAATGCGCCGTGGCGTTTTGATAGTTTCTTGCCATCTGGTCCATGGATAAGGGGAACATGCGCCCATTCGGGAACATCCCATCTTAAGGCTTGATAAATGAGAGTTTGGCGCCCTGCATTGATAAGGTGGTCATCGCCGCGAACAACATGTGTAACGCCCATATTGTGGTCATCGACCACAACGGCAAGCATGTAGGTTGGACTGCCATCAGCGCGAAGTAAGACGAGATCGTCAAAATTTTTATTGTCCCATGTAATATCGCCTTGGACATTATCTGAAATTTTTGTCTCGCCCTCCGGGACGCGAAAGCGAATAGTATAAGGCTTGTCTAATTCATCCGTATTATCGCGATAGGGACTCCGAAAGGCGGTATCACCCTCGCGGGCTTTCTCTCGCAATGTTTCAAGTTCTTCAGCCGTGGCATAACAGCGGTAAGCTGCGCCGCGTTCAAGGAGAGCATGAGCAGCATCAATATGGGCTTGCGCATTCTTGCTCTGATAAACAATCTCGCCGTCGTAGTGAACGCCAAGCCAGTCTAAACCATCAATGATCGCCTGCGTAGCTTCTTCCGTAGAGCGCGCTTTATCTGTGTCTTCAATACGAAGGTGAAATTCCCCGCCCATATGCTTGGCGAAATAGTAGTTAAACAGCGCTGTGCGGGCTCCGCCAATATGCAGAAAACCGGTCGGGGAAGGGGCAAAGCGAGTGATTACTTTTGGTGTTGTCATAGAGGGAATACAACTCTTAGAATAAGTCCATTGGTTCGGGGTTCCTATCTCATAAGATGGCAGAAATTAATAGTATAATCGGGACAAAATTAGCGCCTTTCTTACAAGGCTGGTCGGCGCCTGCTTATCAGAGTTTTGACTGGGGCGTTACTGCTTTTGGAGTGGGAATAGCCTTATATTTTGCATTACCATTTGAGCCTAGCTTGATGGCGATGGCAGCGCTTTGTGCTGCGGCGGCCCTGCTGCTTATGGCGGTTAATCGCTTCGCGTTTCAGGTCTACCCCTTTGTATTAGCTACGCTTTTAATTGCGCTTGGGGCGGGGCGCGCGACTATGCACAGCCATACCGTCGCGACACCCAGATTAGCCAACTATGATCGTATTTACGAGGTCTCCGGATGGGTGGAGGATATAGAGCGTTCAGGTAATGGGTTTCGGTGGCGATTGCGGGTCAGCGAAATTGAAGGCCTTGACCCTGAAGAGACGCCTAAGCGCGTGCGCGTGAAAGCGAAGACAACAGGTTTTGCCGCGGGGGACGCTGTGACTGTTCTAGCGATCATGACCCCACCATCTGGGCCAGTTGTACCCCATGGATATGATCCTTCGCGGCGTGCCTATTTTGAACAAATAGGTGGTTTTGGGTTTGCAATTCGGGCGCCCATAAGCGCGAAAATTGGTGAATTGTCTCGATCGGAATCTATGAAACGCTCGGTTGTGCGTTTCCGGTACGGGTTGGCCGAGCGCATTCGCGAAAAAGCACCGCCTGAAACTGCGGGGCTGCAGGCTGCTCTGCTGACAGGTGTGCGAGCTTATATTCCGCCGGATCAGACTGAGAACTTGCGCGTGGCGGGACTCGCTCATGTCCTCGCCATTTCCGGTATGCATATGGGACTTTTAGCAGGGGGAAGCTTCTGGCTCGCCACATTACTGTTAGCCTGCATTTCACCCCTCTCGCGTCGCTATGATGTTCGGAAGCCTGCTGCCATTATCGGGGCATTGGCGGCTACGGGCTATCTCATACTCTCTGGAGCTTCTGTCGCAACCCAGCGCGCCTATATCATGGCAATAATCGTCTTTCTCGCTGTCATCCTCGACCGTAGAGCTTTTTCAATGCGGTCCGTGGCGGTGGCGGCGCTTATCACGCTCCTTTTTCATCCTGAGGCGTTGATTTCTGTTGGCTTTCAAATGTCATTTGCAGCCGTTGCTGCCCTCGTTGTTGTTTATCGTGAGTGGCAAGACAATCGAGAATATGCTGTGCGTGGTGTTTGGCCGAAGATAAAGCGTAATTTGACGGCGCTGACTGTCACAAGCTTTGTTGCAGGTACGGCAACATCAGGATTTGCGGTTTTGCATTTTAACCGTATCGCGCGCTATAGCCTTCTTGGCAATATTCTCGCCATGCCGCTTTTTACGTTTCTCGTCATGCCAGCAGCTTTGATGACGTTGATTGCCTTGCCCTTCGGCCTAGAAGACTGGCCTTTGCTAGTTATGGGCTGGGGCTTAGTAGGCATGTTGAAAATTGCGCAATGGGTAGCGGCATTGCCAGGGGCGATGTGGCATGTTTCTGCGGCGCCGCCATGGGTGATTGCTGTTTTCGGGTTGGGGTTTTTGCTCGCGGCATTAGGGCAAGGAAAAAGACGGTTTTTGGGTTTTGGCCTTGCGATTTTCTGCATTCTTATCTGGAGCCAGGCGCCGCGTCCCGATATGCGGATATCTGATAAAGGCCAAATTGCGTTTTGGGATGAGCAAGGAGAGGTGCTTTATGTAGGGCGCAGGCGTTCCGATAGCTTTGGCCGGGATCAATTTATGCAGCGCGGCGGTCAGCCATATAGCTCGATAGAACGATACCAAGACGAGCTAGCATCCTGCGATACCCTGGGGTGTCGCTTTGCGGTGAAGGGGCAGTGGATCTCTGTCGTGAACCATCCCTCTGAGGTGGCAGAAGAATGTAATAATTCAGCTATTGTCGTGTTAACGCAAAGACTTGCAGGCCCCGTTGTGCGGCGCCAATGCAAAGCAAGACTATTTGATGAGCGAGTATTTAAGGAGGAAGGGGCGCAGGATGTGTACCTAAGCGAGTCTGAAATGCGTTTCGTTTCCGCAAATCATAAAAGCCGGAGAGAGCGTCCTTGGGGCACAAAGCGCTAATTGACCTTGTGTGTCTAATAAGAGCGAATGTCGACATCGCTAACGATGCCGACTGAATGGAGGCTAATGATATTTACGGACTAATCCGACTAAAACACCTTGGACTTCAACGCGGTCGGGGCCAAATACTTTTGTTTCAAAATCTTTGTTTTCCGGAATAAGTTCAATGGTTTGGCCCGTTTTGTAAATGCGCTTAAGGGTGGCTTCTTCTTGGTCCACAAGGGCGACAACGATTTGGTTGTTACGGGCTGTATTGGCCTTTTTCACAATGACAATATCACCGTCCAAAATACCCGCTTCAATCATCGACTCGCCTTCAATTTCGAGGGCGAAGTGATCAGGTCCCATCATATTGGGCGGGACAGATATCATATTATAGCTGTCTTCAATGGCTGCAATCGGATTACCCGCTGCGATTTTACCCACGAATGGCACTTCATATTCATCATTGGCCGCAACAGGGGCGGGGGCAGAACTATAATCCTCAGGAAGTTTTAGAACTTCAAGGGCCCGTGCCTTATTAGGGAGGCGGCGGATAAAACCGCGCTCTTCTAGGGCTGTGATCAAACGGTGAATCCCAGACTTACTCGCAAGGCCCAAGGCATCCTTCATTTCGTCATAGGAGGGCGGAACGCCCACGGCTTTAATCTTACGATCAATGAGTAAAAGAAGGTCTTTTTGTTTCTGCGTCAGCATGAAATGAACTCCGAACAAAGTGGCAACATTAACTTTGTTCTATAGATGTTCTTTGTGTTGTCAAGGGAACCTATATATTAAACTAGACAGGCTTCATTCGATCTCTTCACCACTTGTGACAGCATATACTACAAGTAAGCATGCGGCAGCTATTATAA
>JAHDCL010000047.1 GCA_020629875.1 Hellea sp. | reverse complement strand
CGGTTATCAATACAGCTGGGCAGGCGGAAGCCATGTTCAGCGAGCGTAGATTTGCGGTTAAAGTCACCTTTGCTCATGGCGCCGATTTGCGGCACGGTGACATGGCTCTCATCGGTAAAGAGCAGCGCATTTTCGGGAAGATATTCAAACAGCGTAGGCGGCGGCTCACCGGGCTTACGGCCCGTTAGGTAACGAGAATAGTTTTCAATGCCCGTGCAAAAACCCTGCGCGGCCATCATCTCAAGGTCGAATTCCGTACGTTGGGTGATGCGCTGGGCTTCGAGGAATTTATTCTCTTGCTCATATTGGCGCAGCCGTTCTTTTAGCTCTGCTTTGATGCCTTTCATCGCGGATTGAACGGTCGGGCGCGGCGTCACATAATGCGAATTGGCGTAGACGCGGACGGTTTCTATGTCGCTCAGGCGCTTACCTGTCAGCGGGTCAAAGGCGGTGATGCTATCAATCTCATCCCCAAAGAAGTCAAATCGCCATGCCGTATCATCATAGTGAGCGGGGAAAAGCTCAACCGTGTCGCCGCGCACGCGAAATGTGCCGCGCTGAAAGGCCAGATCATTGCGCTGATATTGGAGCTGGACCAATTGCGCCATTAATTCGCGCGGGTCTATTTCCTGCCCCTTTACGAGGTCAATGGTCATTGCCGTATAGGTTTCTACTGAACCAATGCCGTAGATACAGGAGACAGACGCGACGATGATACAATCATCTCGTTCCAAAATAGCGCGCGTGGCCGCATGGCGCAGGCGGTCAATGGCTTCATTGACGGAGCTGTCTTTCTCGATGAAAGTATCGGTGCGCGGCACATAGGCCTCGGGCTGATAATAATCATAGTAAGAGACGAAATATTCCACCGCGTTATCGGGGAAGAAACTTTTGAACTCGGAATAAAGCTGCGCGGCAAGCGTCTTGTTGGGGGCCATGATGAGAGCAGGGCGTTGGGTCTGCTCAATAATTTTCGCCATGGTGAAAGTCTTACCCGATCCAGTAACGCCAAGGAGGACTTGATCCCGCTCTGTCGCGTTCAGGCCTTCACATAATTCTTTAATCGCGGCGGGCTGGTCACCCTTGGGCTCAAATTCAGAGACCAGGCGAAAGCGCTTGCCGCCTTCCGATTTCTCAGGCCGGTCTGGACGATGTGGTTGCCACATCGACATATTCTTATCGGGATGAAGTTGGGTGACATTCGCCATAAGAACAAACTAGGCACATTGCGTAAGATTGCAAGTCACATCACCTTCACTAGGCTCACAGGTTTAAAACTGCGGCGATGGATGGGAGAGCGGCCAAGCTTGGCGACGCGCTCTAGATGATGTTGTGTCGGATAACCTTTGTGACTCGCAAATCCATAGCCGGGATAACGCGTATCGGCCTCTATCATTAATCTATCTCGAGTCACTTTGGCGACGATAGAGGCTGCGGCAACAGAAAGGCTGCGCGAGTCGCCCTTGATGATGGTTTCAGCCTCACAGGGCAAATCTGGCAGTCGGTTCCCATCAATCAAGGCTTTATCCGGGAGGCAGGGCAGAGCTAAAACAGCCCGGCGCATGGCGACAAGGGTTGCGCCTAATATATTCGCACGGTCGATTTCTTCGGGTTCTGCGATGCCGATTCCGATTTGAGCATTTTTTTCTATCATATTCAGCAAGAGTTCACGTTGTTTGGGGGATAAGGCCTTACTGTCATTCAGACCTTCCGGGATTCTGGCTGGCGTCAATATGACCGCAGCGGCCACAACCGGGCCTGCCAGCGGACCGCGTCCGGCTTCGTCAACGCCGCAAACTGGGCCGCAACATTGGCGCTCGAAAGAGAAATCGGGAGTGAATTTTGGCATAATTTATAGAGTGGCCCGAATCCTGCATTTTTTATGTGATTAGGGCTTTTTAGGGTAAATAAGGTCTGATAAAAGGCCTCAAATGGAATATATTGGAGTGAACCATGGGTAAATTACGTTTGGCAGCTACCGCCGCCGCTTTAACTGTCGCAGCTTTTGCAGCTCCGGCGTTCGCGCAGGTCTCATCTGCTGCTGATTGTGAATATGAAGGCGGCGAAGTCTTCAACGTACAGGGTGCAACTGTGTGTCTCGTGCAAATTCGTCCAGAAGAGTATCGCGAAAACGAAGCTTATGACGGGCAACAGCTCGGTGTAAACTCATGTAATGGTGACACCCTTGCGAATGGAACCTTCTGCAAAATCACTTTGGTGCCAGCACCTGCTAAGCCAGAAGTCGAAGAAACTGTTGAGCCCGTCGTCGCAGAAGATGTGACTGAAGACGAGTCTAACTAGTTTCTCACGAAATTGTTTTAGGAAACCCGGCCATTAGAGCCGGGTTTTTTATTGCCTGATTGTGCCTGGCGCGGTCTAAAGGCCCATGATTTGCATTGTTATACCTACGCTGAATTGTGCGATGCATTTATCAATGCTACTCCCACAATTAGGAGATGCCGACCGCATCGTTGTGGCCGATGGTGGTTCAACGGACCAAACGCTAAATGTGGCGGTTCGTCATGCCGTCATCGCGTCGGGTGCACGGGGACGAGGACAGCAACTAGCGTTGGGGGCGAGGCACTGCGCTAATGCAGATTGGCTTCTTTTTATTCACGCCGATAACCAATTGCCAAGCGCCTGGCGACGCTCCGTCAATCGGCATATTTTGCGCCATCCCACCTCAGTGGGTTATTTCCGTTTTCGAGCAAATGCCAAAGGGTTTTGGCCGCGCTTTATGGACTTTTCGGTGGCTATGCGATGTCATTGGTGGGGACTGCCCTATGGTGATCAAGGCCTGTTAATTTCTAAAGAAATGTATGAGGCCGTCGGAGGGTATTCTGAGCAGGGTCTTTTTGAAGATGTGGCTTTGATTGATGTCATAAAGCATCACTTCGGACGCACGGCGCTACGGCCCCTAAACGGATTTATGCGCATCGATGTTTCGAAGCATAGTCGAGAAGGCTTTTGGTCTCGGGGATGGAAAAACCTCAAATTATTAAAAGCGTATCGCAGGGGGCAAGATTTGAGCGAGCTTATCCAAAAATATGAGGGCGGCCTATGAGACCTCGGCTTTATATCTTTGCCAAAGCGCCCGCCATGGGGAAGGCTAAGACACGGTTGGCCACAGATGTAGGGAAGGTTCACGCGCATCGTCTTTACCGCACCATGTTGTCCAAAGTTGTCCGTAAGGTTCAAGATCCCAGATGGGATACGATATTAATGGCGACGCCCGCCCGCGCGATTGGAAATGTGAAGGAATGGGAGGGACTGGAACAAAGGCCGCAAGCTAGCGGTTCATTATCACCGCGTCTCTTAGCAGCGTTCACTCGGAGGGGGCCTACTATCGTTATTGGAACGGACTGTCCGCAAGTTTCGCGTAATGACATTGCGGATGGCTTTAAGGCTTTGCGCCGAAACATAGCGGTCTTTGGGCCCGCCGATGATGGCGGTTTTTGGATGATGGGATTGAACGGTCCCGTTAAGCCGGAAATATTCCAAGGTGTTCGCTGGTCACATTCTGAAACACTCAATGACGTGGAGGCTAATATTGAGGGCACAGTACATCACTTGCGGACCCTAATTGATGTCGATGACCTTAAGGCTTTGAGGGCTCTTCGGGCTCTTTCGCCTCAGCAGCTTTAGCATCTGCATTAACCTTGGCGGCGATCATTGAAAGTGTTTTGTCAATTAGGCTAAGATCTGCGCCCTTACCATGTCCTGGCACGACGGTTTTAGTGTCGGGGTATGTGGCTTTGACCCAATTCAGGCTGGTAGGCCAAGCCTTAATATCAGCATCGCTCAAGTTCCCCATAGATTTCGATTCTGCCCCTTTGATCGCGCAGCCACCATAAAGAATTTTTTGAGAAGGGATATAAACCACCAAGTTTTCTTCGGCATGTGCCGCGCCAGGATAAGCGATTTCAACGCTCCCGACTTTTGTACGGGACTTAGGCTCTTTCAGTGCAGCGACGGATGTATTGGGAACAGGATAGCCCGAGTTTACGGCTTTTATGGGGGTGAGAGGGTGTGTGAAGACCTTGGCGCCTTCAAATTCCATGACATCAACGCCCGCTAATTTATCTAAGTGATGGTGGGTGATAATAAGTTTTGTTACAGGCTTGCCGATATCTTCTTTTACTTTTTCTAACAGGGACTTTGTCGCCATTTCGCCCCACGCCGTGTCGACCATGATGAGCTCATCGCCGTCTTGCACAATCAGCCCATTAGACGGAATTGGCTTTCGGCCTGGAACGGTATAATTTGACGTGTGGACCCAAACACCATCTGCAATTTTTTGAAGCGCGATAGGAAAGTTTTGTGAGAGCTTACTAGGCGTAACCGGCGTTTCAGCAGCCTGATTACAGGAAGATAGAGCGAGTGTTGCGGCGATTGCTACTGATAGAATTAGTCTCATGAGAACTCTCAAGTTTAATTTGGTTGTTATATAATTGCCGCGATTTCCAAGTGCAAGATTTACATGGTATTCCCATGTTTCATGACGCATATATTGGGGAAAACAGGAAGAGCGAATGACCAGTATTAAAGCCTATGCCGCAATGGAAGCAGGGGGAGACCTGCAGCCCTATGAGTATGAACCAGGTGAATTACCACATAATTATGTCGAAATTTCGGTCAGTGCGTGCGGTCTATGCCATTCAGATATTTCCATGATCAATGATGATTGGAGGGGGAGTCAATATCCACTTATCGCAGGGCATGAAGCAATTGGCACCGTGACCGAGCTCGGGTCCAGTGTGGCACACCTAACAGTAGGGCAGGTTGTCGGTGTAGGTTGGAATAGCGAGAGCTGTATGCATTGCTCGCCTTGCCTCTCAGGAGCTCAACAAAGGTGCAAGCAGGGCGTCACAACTATTCGGGGTCATGGCGGATTTTCAGAGCGTATTCGCGTGCAAGATATCTGGGCGGTGCCATTGCCCGAGGGAATGGATACGCGCTCGGCCGGTCCGCTTTTTTGCGGGGGTATTACCGTCTTTGCACCCTTCATTGATTTTGATCTGAAGCCTACGGACCGGATAGGCATTGTTGGCATTGGCGGTCTGGGGCATCTTGCCATTCAGTTTGCGAATGCTTGGGGCTGCGATGTGACTGCATTTACAACCAATATGGATAAGGAAGCTGAGCTTAGAGAACTGGGCGCGCATAAGGTTGTAAACTCGAGGGACGAGTCGGCTTTAAAAGCATTAAGCGGTCAGTTTGATATGGTTCTTTCGACCGTAAATGTGACGCTGCCTTGGCACCGTTTTATGAGCGCACTTGCGCCGGAAGGACGCCTCATCACGGTTGGCATGGTGGGCGAGCCAATGGGAATTTCGGCCGGCCAACTCATCACAGGTCAAAAATCTGTGGGAGGCTCGGATACAGGCGCTCCTCACATGGTCGCTAAAATGCTCGAATTTTGCGTGCGACACGACATCAAGCCTATGGTCGATTACTTCCCAATGTCAGAGATTAATAAAGCCATTGAGCACCTCAAAGCAGGTAAGGCTCGTTACCGCGTTGTTCTTGAGAACTAGCCTTTGAAGTAGTCTGTCTGGCGGAACGCCACAACTGTATCATTTAAGGCATAGTCCGGCGACAGCATTTCGACGATGAGCGGGGCCAGGTCAGCGGGATTTGGAAGAATAGCGGGTTCTTCGCCTGGCATAGCTTTAGCTCGCATTGCGGTGCGTGTTGCACCAGGGTTTAATAAGTTAATTTTCACCTTTGTGACGGCGACTTCCTTGGCATAGCAAGAGACGAAAGCCTCTAACGCGGCCTTAGAGGCGGCATAAGCTCCCCAATAAGCTCGGTGGGTCTGCGCCACCCCAGATGTCAAGAAAACGGCACGTCCCGCATCAGATGCGCGAAGTAGGGGGTCGAGTGAGCGGATGAAGCGGTAATTAGCCGTAAGGTTGACCGCCATAACATTATCCCATGTCTTTGGCGTTGTATGCGGAGCAGGGGTGATTTCACCTAACACGCCCGCATTCGCCAAAAAACCGTCCAGTTTACCCCAGCGATCATTTATCACTTTTCCCAGCTGATCAATACCGTCGCCATTTTTTAGATCCATCGGTACGAGGGTGCATTCCCCGCCTTCAGCCTTGATGGCGTCATCTAGATCTTCCAATCCGCCTTGGGTACGAGCGGTCGCGATGATGTGGGACCCTGCTTTGGCGAGGGCAATAGCTGCTTGATAGCCAATGCCGCGCGAAGCGCCTGTCACCAAGGTGACGCGTCCGTCTAAAATTTTGTCGGTCATCGGGTTTAGGCCACTTCCACAAGGAATGAGAGTTGCTTTGATCCATCCAGAAGCTTGCGGTCACGATCGATAAGAGGTGTCGGATATTCCCCGGTAAAGCAATGGTCTGTATATTGCGGGCAGTCTTCCGAACGATATTCTTCGCCCATCGCCCAATAGAGCCCCTCGACGGAGAGAAAACCAAGGCTGTCTACTTCTAGCATTTCCGTCATGGCAGCGAGCGAGTAGTTTGCGGCGATTAGCTTCTCTTTGGTGGGCATATCAATACCGTAGTGATCAGGATGTTTGATGGGCGGGGAGGCGGAGCGGAAATGAACTTCCTTTGCGCCTGCTGCTTTGATCATACGCACAATTTTAGTGGATGTCGTACCGCGCACGATAGAATCGTCTACGAGTAAGACACGCTTACCTTCAATCATCGCCCGGTTAGCTGAGTGTTTGAGCCTAACGCCCATATCGCGGATTTGTTGAGTCGGCTGAATAAAGGTTCGGCCAACATAGTGATTTCGAATGATGCCTAGCTCAAATGGAATTCCTGTCTCCTGAGAAAAACCAAGGGCGGCAGGAACACCGCTATCTGGCACTGGAATAATGACGTCCACATCAGCTGGCGTCTCCTGGGCTAGTTTTTGGCCCATACGTTTGCGAACTTCATAGACGCTTTTCCCGCTAACGATGCTGTCTGGCCTCGCAAAATAAACAAATTCAAAAATGCAGGGACGAGATTCTGCCTCAGGGAAGGCACGGAAAGAGCGAATGCCGTCGGAGTTGATAGCGACAACTTCACCTGGTTCTACTTCACGGACAAATTCCGCTGAAATCATATCAAAGGCAACCGTTTCCGATGCGAGTACGTAGCTGTCACCCAAGCGGCCAATGAGTAGTGGACGAATACCAAGGCGATCGCGTGCGCCAATTAGTGTATCGTTGGTCATTCCAACAAATGCATAGCCGCCTTCGACCTGACGAATAGCGGAGATGAACCGATCTATAAATTCACCGCTTTTTGCGCGCGCAATCAGATGCAAGACAACTTCGGTGTCAGAAGTGCTTTGAAAAAGTGCGCCAGCTTCGTTGAGTTGCTCGCGAATAGTGTAGGCATTTGTGATGTGCCCATTGTGAGCCAGTGCAAACCCGCCGGAATGTAATTCAGCATAAAGTGGTTGCACATTACGAAGGGTTTTTTGCCCGCCTGCGGTTGAATAACGGTTGTGACCGATAGAAACAAAACCGGGGAGGCGTTCAGAGGGGTCATTGCCCGTAAAATTATCACCGACAAGGCCGAAATGACGTTCTGTGTGGAAGGTGTCGCCATCACTTGTTGCGATGCCGCAGGCTTCTTGGCCGCGATGTTGTAAGGCATGAAGGCCTAGGGCCGTCATAGAGGCGGCATTATCGATACCGAAAATACCAAACACGCCGCATTCTTCTTTGATTTTGTCCTCATCAGGGTCAAAATCGCAGCTAGGGTTTTGGACTAAATCAGACATCACTGAAGCTCCTCACTGATTTCGTTGGCCGCGCCTTCTAGGTCGCCTTCTTTCAGCCGCTCTGCATATGACTTCATTCTCGCAAAAGGCAAGGCCCTAATGCCATCGCCAATCTTGGCTAATATGGGATAGAAGGTGGAACCTTGCAGCATGCCCGGGAGTTCGGCTTCTGGCGCTTCCATTTGTTCGCGCATAGAGCGAGGCATTTTCTCGAGAACTTCGGGCGGAATATCGGCTTGGTTTTGAGAGATGTAGTCTTTGAACTCTTGAGCGTCTTGAGAGGCGCGATATTGTGATGTCAAAAGCATGACGCCAAGCGCCGCAACAATCAGGCCTCGGGCAACGCCAAATCCAGCTCCAAATAAGCGGTCTATCAAACCAATTTCTTTTCCCTTGAGTCTTTTCACGACGCCGCTCAGCAGAAAGACCATCAGCATATAGGCGAGAGCAAAGGCGCCTAGGCCCAAAGCTCCATCAGCGAGCCAAGATGGAGATATAAAGTCCTGCGCTGCGAAACGGTAACGACCATAAATGAACAGCGCCGCGGATGCCGCTATAAATAAAGCGAGTATAGATGTGAGCTCACGCATTAAACCACGATTGGCGGCATAAAGCAGAGAAATCAGTAAAATAAGAAGGACAACGATATCAAAGCCGTTAAAATCCCAAGGGCCTATGCTCATATGCGGCGCTCACCATGTTAGGCAGCTTTCGCGGACGACCCCCAAGCAGAATCGTCTTCCAAGCCGCGTTCTGCGCTGGCTTCTACACGGCTAATCAAATCAGGCAAAGCCTTGATTGCAATGATTGGCAGTGCTGCGTTGTCGTTTTTGGTGGGTTTTTTGGATGGATTTGCAGTGATAGCGGTTTTGAAGCCTAACTTCGCCGCTTCTTTCAATCTCGCATCGGACCGGCCTACGGGACGAACGTCACCGGACAGGCTAATTTCACCAAAGACAACGCTATCTTTGGGCAGGGGGACATCAAATGCTGATGAAGCTATGGCCGCTGCCACTGCCAGATCAGCGGCGGGTTCATTGATGCGCAATCCGCCTGCAACATTCAAATAGACGTCTTTCCCAGCAAAGCTAACGCCGCAGCGGGCTTCAAGAACAGCCAACACCATGGCAAGCCGGCCACTATCCCAGCCAACAACGGCGCGGCGCGGCGTTCCGAAAGCTGCTGGCGCTACCAAAGCTTGGATTTCGGTTAAGACGGGGCGAGATCCTTCCAGCCCGGCAAAGACTGCAGCGCCTGAAGAAGCTTCCCCGCGGCCGTCCAAAAATAGAGCGGAGGGGTTAGGAACTTCGGATAGGCCCGTGTCGCGCATTTCAAAAACGCCAATTTCATCCGTGGGACCGAAGCGGTTTTTATGAGCGCGCAAGATGCGGAATTGATGGGCGCGATCTCCTTCAAAATAAAGTACAGCATCAACCATGTGTTCGACGACACGTGGGCCAGCGATTTGGCCGTCTTTGGTGACATGGCCGACAAGAATAACACAGGCACCGCGTTTCTTAGCAAAGCGCGTGAGTTCCTGCGCGCAGGCCCGCACTTGCGCGACTGTGCCGGGTGCGGCGCCAAGCTGGTCTGTCCACAATGTCTGAATGGAGTCGATAATCACAACATCAGGACGTTCCGCCATAAGGCCATCTAATATAGGGCCCAGAGATGTTTCAGAGGCAAGGGAGACGGGGGCTTCGGCAACGCCGAGGCGCTTGGCACGGCGGCGTACTTGTCCAGCCGATTCTTCGCCTGAGATATAAGCTGTTTTCAGTCCGGAGGCCGCTAGCTTGCCCACAGCTTGTAATAAGAGCGTTGATTTACCAATGCCCGGGTCGCCGCCCACGAGCAGGGCTGAGCCAGGTACAAGGCCGCCGCCTGTGACCCGGTCAAGCTCTGCAATATTTGTCTTAAGGCGCGGAACATCCGCGCTCTCACCGCCCAAATCAACGAAATCAATGCCGCGTGATTTCTTTCCGCCTTTACGAACGGGTTTGGAGTGTTGACTGGTAATCTCTTCGACTAGAACATTCCACTCCCCGCAACTATCGCATCGTCCTGCCCACTTAGAATGGACCGAGCCGCAGGATTGGCACACAAAACAAGATGAGGGTTTAGGCATAACAAGCTCCGTTTGCGCTTATGAAGCGGATTAATGTATCAAAGTCAAGAAATGTTTATGCTTTGTTCTATTAAAGCTTAAACACAAGCGGAGGACAAATAGATTGAGTTTTGTTGAGTGCACGATAATCTAAATTGCTGAATTTGTTTGAAAATTAGGTTTTAATGCCACTTTATCTCATAGGTCTTTTTTTTATTGTTGCGGTTGTCTATGCCGCCGTCGGCTTTGGCGGCGGGTCAACATATAGTGCCCTCTTAGTTCTAAGCGGTACGGACTATCGTATTCTTCCGGCGATTGCTTTGGCCTGTAATATCGTTGTTGTTTCTGGTGGAGTATGGCGATTCTCCAAGGAGCGGTTGCTTGACTTAAATGCGCTGTTACCTTTTTTGATTGTTTCTGTGCCAGCGGCTTGGATAGGTGGACGATTACCGATTTCTGAGGCGGTTTTCGTGGGGCTATTGGGTAGCGCATTATTAGTCAGTGGTTTACGACTTTTACTTCAGCACGACTTCGTGTTGAAAGTCCAAGACAAGCGTAGCATCCCATTCTGGACGGCAGGGGTTATTGGTGGCGGCATCGGGTTGTTGTCGGGTCTCGTCGGAATTGGAGGGGGCATTTTTTTGGCTCCCATTCTTTATATTCTTCGTTGGGACACGCCGCTAAAAATTGCGGGGGCGTGTAGTTTGTTTATTCTTGTAAATTCCGTGGCTGGTCTCTCAGGCCAGATAATGAAGTTGTCAGATAGCGCGATATTATTCTCTGCAGTTTCTTATTGGCCTTTAATTCTAACCGTATTTTTCGGTGGTCAGATTGGGTCTTGGATGGCGACAAAGCGGTTTGATCCGGTGTTGTTAAAACGCTTAACGGCCGCTTTGATTCTTTACGTGGGGGTTAGACTTTTAATTCGATGGATGGGGTATTTGTAGGCGCTTCCCCCGTCGCAAATTTAACATAAAGAGATTGTGGATCAGGAGAGACTTTTGCCTACACATGACCAAGGTAACTTAATTGCGTTACATCAGGCGGAGTAGGTTAGGGTTGCTATTTATACCCGATATCTTTTCTACCATAAAAATTGGACAAGCCAAAATGACGTCAACCCACACCCGTCATCTCGGTTTGAGTTTAACGTAGCTCGTTGAGCGCCGATTTATTGTTAATTTAATCGGTTGATTATGGGTGCAAAGAGAAGAATTCTTTGGAGTTCCAAATCCACTTCCTAGATTGGAACTTGGTTGTCTTTTTTTGCAAATCGGGTGTAAACCGAGTAGCCCGCATCCCGGGGCGGCCCAAATAGGCCTCTAGGCCAGCAAGACACATCAAAAGTCTTGCTGACCTAGGGGTCTTTTTTTGCTGCGTTTAAATTTGATCTACTTGCTGAGATTCAGAGAGTCTTAAATTTTCGTTGATGGTTGCTTAGTTTTTTGTCACTCACCTCAGTTAGGCTGTCATGTGTAGTTTGCCTAAAGGATTTCATTAGCTGGTTGAAATGGTACTGTATTCAAGCAGATGATTGCACTTGGAAGTCTGTATAAATGCAGGTGCTCCACATACTGTGGTTTGTACAGACTTCCAATTCTTACCTCAGAAGGGCCTGAAGACCAATAGGATTGATTATCACTGAAGGGAGCTATTGAATTTTAGTTTTCAAGGGTTAGTCTATTATCACGCTCGGATATTGAATTTTTCGTATTTTGGGCTTTTTACAGTGACATTTATCTGGGGGGAACATGTCAGTCGAGATTAGCAATAGTCATATTTTTTTCGCGTATCATTTGCGATCTGCATTCTTAGCGCTGGAATCAAATCTTCAAAATTCCTTCACAGAGGTGGATCTGGAACCAGAACACTTTTACGTATTACGGTATGATTGGAAGAAGGAGAATGTTCCGCTCAAGGACCTTGAGGCACATTCAATGTTGTCACGGAACCAAGTGGTTCAGGCTGTGAATGAGTTAATTCAAAAAGGGATTATTATAGCGTGTGATGGAAGCGGTTACTTATTATCTTCCAGTGGTGAGGCCCTTCGGGAGCAATTATTGAGTATTTATCGCAATAAAATCGCAACAGCCACCAATGGCATATCAGAGAAGACAATACAGACCGTATTGTCGGGTTTATTGACTTTTCAAAGTAACCTCCCGAGCTCTTAGAACTCCCTTGAAGTGAAATTCATAGGATAAGAAAAATTTAAGTATAAGAGGGTTTTTCGAAAGAAAATGCTTGCGCTGTCATAAGAATAGGTGCACGCTTATGTTGTGAGGCTTGTGGGATCTGTTGGGGTCCTGAAATTTTTGACTTTAGAGTCTAGGTGCCGCAATTCAGCATTTAAGAATAGCCAATCCTATGTGCGCTAATGTCTAAGACGTAAGGGAGTCTTAACATGTCGGCTGAGCTTCAACTGCAATCAACTTTAGATGCACTGAGCGAAAGCTCCAATCTTAATGATTTGTGGAGCAAGCTATTTAATTACATAAGTTTTTGCGAGATAGATTCCATGGTCTATCATCATCTGCCTCCGCCCGGAACTCTGGATGACAAAGACAACTTGACTGTGAAAAAGAACTTCAAATCTTCAAAAGAAGGTCAGGCTGAGGTCGTAAATCATATTTTTGAATTGAGGCTGCGCAAAGGTGCACGCGCTATGGATGAGATTCGATACTGGAGTTGTTCCACCGCTGAGTTGGAGCAGATCGCCCAAGCGAATGATAGCTTGACCGTGTTTAGGGCTGCCGGTCCGCTCAACGTTGCGACAATACCAGTTCATGGACCAGGTAGCCGTAACGGTTGCTTTTCATTAGCCTATGAAGAAACCGATAAGCTAAAAGTCGAGCAGAAGATGCGTATATTGCAATGGGCCTGTCAGAATGCTCACCAGCTATTTTGCAAGCTTCATCTCATGAATTCAAGAACAATGCCCTCGCTAACGGACAGGGAGACCGAAATTTTATCCTGGGTCGCCCGCGGGAAAAGTAATAGCGTGATTGCTCAAATCCTGGGAATTTCTCCACATACGGTGAATACTTATATGCGGCGATTATTTCTCAAACTTGGTACGTCAGATAGGACGTCAGTTTCACTTATAGGTATTAGTAATGGCTTGATTGAGATTTAATGTAATATCTTGATGAGAGTCAAATCTACCAAAGTAAAGCCATCGTAAAGATGAGTGAACCTAATTTATTTGAGGGTGCTTTGAGTGAATCTGTTGAGTTGAACGACCTACTTATAGGGCTAAGCAGTGTTACTGAAAAACACAGCATTTGGGAAATCGTATCTAATTTCTTCTCATCGCAGAATATTGAGGCGTTCATATATCAAGATATTCCTGCAATCGGTTCGGCGGAATATAAGGAAACTAATTCTTACAGGAAAATTATAACCTCATCGCTCTCACGAGATTATCTTATTCAAGGTTCAGAGCTTGAGACAGCACTGCTCGTAAATTCGAAATCGCTGCTGACCTTTAAATTTTGGAGTGATTGGGAGGAGTTAGATGGGGTGTTAGACGAGGGCGCGCAGGGTGTTTCGGTACCGGTCTTCGGACCCCGAGGGCGAAATGGATGCTTTTCTCTTCAATTTTCTAGTGTAATTCACCACAAAAACGATGTTGAAATCCAATCTGTTCAATGCATTTGTCAAAGCGTTCACCAAAATCTGATCAGATTATTGTTTGAGTGCACTGGCGACTTGCCACATCTAACAGCAAGAGAAAAACAGATACTAACTTGGATAGCGCTAGGAAAAAGTAATGCAGATATAGCTGACATACTGGGCATTTCCTTTCATACTGTTGGCACGTACACACGGCGAATTCTGATGAAAACCAACACGAATAACCGCACGTCTGCCGCGTTATTTGGAATTAGCAACGCGTTGATTAACGTTTAGGACCTAAAATTTACAAGATTTATGTCACTCAATTGAGTTACCCTGACCTACGTACTCACAAGCAATTACTCATAAAGGTGGATTGTTCATTTTGGCGCTGGTTATAGGCTAAACTAACGATCAATCGCAAATGGCCTCACACCCACGCGAATGATCTATGTGTGACTAAGCCCGTGTCGACGAGGATATTGCAGTCAGACACGGGCTTTTTATCCAAAAAACCAAATCAAAAATCAGTTTCACGAATAAGCACCCTTAATACGCTTCTCCAGAGCGCGGTTGCGGGGCTTTGGGCCTTTGCCTTGATTTTAACTATTCCTCGCTGCGTACGACGGGGTAAGGTGGTATTTGAAGGCGTCCCGCGAACTTTGAACACTGGAGAGTTGGGGACAAGATAGCCATTTTCATCCTCATTCACGGCCAGTGTTCCTCCCATCACAGAAGTCAGAGATTTTTCGGTGATATAGGCTTCGGTCGTGGGCGCTAACTCGCTGAGATATCCCGTGATACGAGGTGCTAGAACGTCATCATTGATAAAGGTAAATTTCGCGCCTTTTGCGATTCGCATTGAAGTTGCTTCAGATGGCAGCGCCAAGAGCTCGAACTCTGTTGGGTTCACAATTTTCATGAGTTGATCGGTTTGCGTGACATAGCGCCCAGTATGGAGAACTTGTGGAAGCTCGCTGACAATGCCGTCATGCGGGGCAAGGATAGTTAGCTGAGAAATTTCATTGTTTATAGATTTTAGCCTTAGCTTTTCGGTTCTTAAATCGTCATCAAGAACGGCGCTTAAACGTCGTTCATTTATGTTGGAGGCTTGTCGGTTTAACTGCGCAGTTAGCATGGCTATCCGCTGCTCAGATTCTTTTCGGCTAAAAACTAAGCTATCAGAGCTCAGATCTATTAGAGGAGTTCCCGCTGAAACGGCTTGTCCAATTTCGACATGAATTTTCTCAATACGGGCCGGGGCGACAGAGAATATTTCTGTTTGCAAAACGGGCCGCATAAGTGCTGGCGCATGAACTTTGGTCTGCCAAGGGAGGATAAAAAGAGCCAGAGTGCCCAGAAAAAGAAAGAGGGTCAACCGACCGCGAGAGTTTGAAATTATAGTCATGCGTAAAGTCCACCAGTGTTTGAGTTCGCGCCATATGGGCGTGATGATGAAAAAGAGAATCTCAATTATGAAAAGAACAATTCCGATTGCTTTTGGGAAGATATGATGCACAAGTAATGCAATCCCGATGAACAAGAAGAACCGGTAAATCCAGGTTGAGTAAGCGTAAGATAACAGGCCCAAGGTTTTTTTACGGGATAAGGACTCGGGCTTGGGTGCGCCGAGATTAAAAAGAGTTTCGCGCATTTTCCAGCGCCCCAACTCAAAGCCTCTGGTCTGCATATTTTGCACGCCAAATAGATCTCCAAGCAAGTAATAACCGTCAAAACGCATACAAGGATTGAGGTTTACCATTAGGCTCAAAACCCAACTTGTTGTTGCTGCAAAAAAGGCAGCGGATCGAGCAGGACCATCAGGTAGGAAGCTCCAAAGAAAAATCGCTATAGCCGCAATCGAGAGTTCTACAATTACCCCACCCGAGTCGATGAGGAGCCTCTTGCGCTTATCGGTTAGTCGCCAAGCATCGGTCGTGTCCGTATACAGCACGGGGAACATGACCAAGAATGCTACGCCAATAATGGGGACTCGCACGCCGAAATGGCGGGCCGTGTAGGCATGTCCTAGCTCATGCAGGGCTTTAATAACGATGAGTGTTAGAGCGTAAAAAATGAACCCTTCCACCGTAAAAAAGTGCATGAAGGTCGCAATAAATTGTTCCCACTGCCGGGCGGAAAAGAATAATCCAATAAGGCCAATAAGCGTAATTGCCATCCACGTCTGTTTTTTGAACATGAAGCTCACGAGAGGGGCTGTGGCGGTCAAGAACTTATCGGGTTGGAAGAGCGGGACCCTGAAGAACAAGTATTTATGGATCAGTTGCTCGTGGAATGGACGCCGCGTGGCCGCTTCTTGACGAGCTAGATTTTCCGGATCGCCTGCGGGCGGAATTTCGGTGAGTTTTTGCTCAAACAGAAATGCTGTCATTTCCTTGAGTTCCGCTTCACTGATATCGGGATGGGTGCTTTTTAGGCGGATTAAGGCGTTCGAAACAGGCTCGGCTGTCCAATTGGCAAGGATATCAACCGCGCGTCTAGTCAGGCTATGGAAAGCATTGCGAACGGGGTCAAACAGAAACCAACGCGGCGAGCCGTCATCTGCATTGGGGGCAGGAATAAGCGATAACTCTTGTCGCAGACGCGGTAATACTGCGGACCCTTCAGACAAAGTTAGATTCCTAAGAATTGTCGAGCGATGGTGATGGGGCGTCTTAGTAACCAGAATCCTAAGGGGGCGGATTCGCCATAGACTTTTGCTACGCCCCGCGTGCCAATTCGTGGAAGGTTATCTAAGTCGGAAAGGTCTAAGGCCGCATACGCCTCATAAGCCATTTGCCCATTAGGGGTAGGCTGGGCGTAAAAACTCGCGCTGACCAATTCGGCCTCAATGGGTTCAATAGGATTACTATCCAGAAACATCCTTACGCGAGATTCTTTTTGTAAGGTTTCGCCGACCGTCAGAGGAACATCAATGCGGAGTAAAACGCGTGCTGGATCAGCGATTTTGATTATGGTTTCACCCGTTGAAATAGGCCGCCCTGCCCAATCTGTCGGGTCTGAGTAGATGGCTAATCCCGATGTGGGAGTCTTTATAACGGTTTTGGATAGTCGGTCCCGAGCATAATTTTGCCGAGCGCTAGCCATTGTTTTCTCGGCTTGCGCGACGGCAATCTCGCGTTTCGCCTTATTATCTATAAACGAAGTGAGGGAAGCTTGCCGAAGTTTTGCGTCTGCAACGAATTGCTCCTGTTCCGCCAGGTAATATTCATTTTTATACGTCGTATCGACAAGGCGGACTAATGGCGTGTTTGCCTCTACCAATGTGTTGGGGGGAACAAGTATTTGCTCCACCACCCCGTCCATGGGAGCTGTGATAACGTAAGGGTTTTGCGCAACTATTTCTGCTGGTGCTAGCGTGGTCATAGGCACGGGGACTAGCGATATTAGCCCCAGCGCGATGAGCGTACCGTAGAAATAGGTGCGCTTTTTTGGTGTCATGCGCGACCGCTTTTTTTGACCCAAAGCTGAGGCCGTAACGCCAAAAATCTGAGCTAGCCGTTTGATTTTAGGTTTTTCATTATCTTTGAAGGCTTCGTCGCGGGTAAATAGAAGTCCCCCCGCTTTGGGGTTAGGAGAGAAGGGGACAAAATATGCATGTGAGAATGGATAGGTTATCGAGCTCTCATCCGAACGGTTTTCAAACCGCCACTCCGCTTCGGTGTCCAGAGTTTTGTCACGCGCGCGAGACGTAAGTTCCGTCGTCATCCATTGCGCGAAAGGTGTCGTCCTATCTAATTGCGATTGAGAGGATATTGCATCCAAACGAATGGAATTTCCTTCGCGATGGATCCAAATGACATGCCCGATTTTTAGAAGTGATCGCGGCTTGTTAACGGCGATATGCTTTAGGGATAAGATATCCTCCGCTGCAAGGGCATCTCCTTCAATGCTCAACAAGACCTGTAGAGGGGAGGGCGACCCAGATTTGGCCTGAGCCAAACCATTATTTCTTGTCTTCTTGATGTCTATGGCGGCGCTCATGGTTGCGTGCCAAAGTCCGCGACGCCACTCATGCCAGCTAGGGATTTCGTCGACTTTGTGGGCTTCGCCGTTAGCTCGACGGTTTGACTAACTGGGTCGACTGATGCGCCTGTGCGAATGATTTTTGCTTCAAAGGTTTCCCCAGTTTCATCAACTGTGAAGTTCAACTTCTGACCTACTTTAATCCACCTCATCCATTTTGAAGGAGCGATGATGGAAAGTTCGAGAGTGTTGTAGCGTTGAATAGAGTAAAGTGGTTGCCCAACTTGCGGTGTTTCAAATGCAGAAACATGGCGCGCCGTAACGTGACCCGAATAGGGAGCGTAAATCGAACAGTCTTTTAGCTTGGCTTTAATTGCATCTCGTTCCGCTATTGCTTGTTGCATTTCTGAGCGGGCAATCGTGACATCTAATTCACCGGCGGCGCCTAGTGCGAACAATTCTGCGGTGTTTTCATGTTTGGCGGCAAGGGTTTGATGCGCTTGTTCTAGCGCGAGCAATTCTGCCTTTTGTCTGGTGCAGTCGAAGCGGGCAAGAAGGGCGCCGGATTTAAAATATTGTCCGGGCTTGTAGTTCGCTTTGAGAAGTCTACCGGTCATCCCCGCTGCTATCTCAGCGGTTTGGCCAGCTTGTAGCACACCCCGAGTCTGATGTGTTTCAATGAGATCTGTTGATTTAGCGACCGCGTCGATGTCCGCGCCAAAAGCAGGGGTCGAGACGAAAGCAAGTAAAATTAATGAAGGCGTAATCCTGGATTTGAGCATGATTATTAGACCCAATGTAAAAAGCAAAATTGTATTGAATAGGTGGAGTATTTTCTTTAAAGAAGCTTTAAAACACACAACTTTAAGAGGATTAAAATCCGGCTGCGCCTGTGGTAACTTAATCGAGTGACAAGGGCTTTGTCATAAAATTTCATTCTAACTCACTATAATGATTAAAAATTTTATATGGGTATCCTTGTAATTATTAAGACATCTTAAGGCTGTTATTTAAACCAATCTTAATTAGTCTGTGAGACAAGCAGGGTAGAGCACCGACACGATAAAGACAAAAAAACATATGCGACATTTACTTATGACGTCGGGTGTGGGGTTGTTTCTGGTTGCCTGCACGACTGTTCCTCAAACCATCTCTGAAACAGAAGCTGTTGGAAATGCGGCTTCTGTCCGAGGCGCGATTACCGCGCAACAAGAACCAGTAACTCAGTCAATTAGCCTATATGAGGCGATGGCGAGGGCTTTAAAATACAATCTCGATCATAGCGTTTCCATGATGGAGTTGGATCTTGCCAATGCGGACTATGACTTATCACGTTATGACCTGCTGCCTAGCGTTGTCGCTAATGGGGGTTACTATGGTAGAAGTAATGAGGCTGGGTCGTCCAGTCGGTCATTGCTGTCTGGCCGCGAGTCGCTTGAGCCTTCTACTTCCACAGACCGGAATGTCTGGTCTGGAGATTTAACGGCCAGTTGGAACGTTTTAGATTTTGGTTTGTCGAAAATAAGAAGTGAACAACTCGCCGACGAAACGCTTATTTATGAAGAGCGTCGCCGTAAGGCTGTCATTAAAATTATGGAAGATGTGCACCGGGCATATTGGCGTGCCGTTTCCTCAGAGCGTTTGAGTAACCGTTTGAGTGCACTTGAAGGTGACGTCAATCAGGCATTTACCCAATCACGCGCACTTTATGATTCTCGTAAAACAGCGCCAATGCCTGCTCTTTCTTATCAACGTGAATTGAATGATATTAAGAGCCAAGCTCAGAGCATGTCACGCACGTTAAACATGGCAAAGATGGAATTGGCTTCTCTCATGGGGCTGGCTCCTGACCAGGCTTTCACTCTGCGAACCCCTACTCATAATGAAAGCCCCGTTCGGGTGGCGATGAGTTACGACGAAATGATCGACGTCGCCCTGCGGAATAGACCAGAGGTTCGTGAAACAATTTACGCCAAGCGTATCGGCGAAAAGGAAATGAAGAAAGCGGTTCTCGAAGCCTTACCGAGCCTCGAAGCATTTGCAGGGCTAGATACAAGTTCGAACTCCTTTTTATACAATAAAAATTGGGCGGATTACGGGGTTCGGGCGAGCTGGAACCTTTTAAAGGTCTTTGGAACTTCGGCCCGAAAGAAAAAGGCGGCGGCGCGATTAAAGCTTGAGGAGGAACGTGGTCTGGCAGCTGCTATGGCAGTCATGACGCAAGTCGGCGTTTCTAGAAAGCGTTATGAAAGCCTGATGGAAGAATATGTAACCGCTCAGCAAGGCGCGCAGGTGCAGAGTGATATTTTAAATCAAGTTGAGGCCCTATCCAAAGCGAGTTCTGCATCTCGTCAGACCTTGGTACGTGAACGTATGAACGCGCTCGTTGCTGAAGCGCGAAGAGATACGGTGCATGCTGAGATGAAAGAAGCTGCGGCTCAAATATATTCTTCCCTGGGATACGATCCCTATGGAGCGGATATTCGAGGTGATGAAGATATTGCCACGATTGCTGCAAGTCTAGAAACGCTCTGGAAACAAAGAAGCAAAGCTCCCGGCGCTTAGGGAGCTTAACTTAAGGCTAGAGCTAGCTTTAATTCTGGGATTTGAAACCAACTGTGCAACCACAGAAATTAATAAATCTAGAACTTCAAAGCTTCTCATAAGCCTTCAGACAACAAACCACCAAACGCGAAAGCAATATTCGTGTTCGATTGAGAATTGCCTAAAGCCATGAGGAAAAACATGTCCGATAATCCTGCGAAATCTAACGTTCCAACAGATAAAACCCAAAACGATATTCACGCGCGTTCAAATAGAGAGAAATTAGGACTACTTTCTCTGGAGCCTCGCATCCTTTTGGATGCTGCTGGATTTGTGACGGGGGCGGAAGTAGCCATCGATGCAATGGCATTTGACGATGCGCAAATCGCGGTTGAGGCAATTTTCAACCCAAAATCTGAAACATCTGGCGAGACGATGGGCCTTAGTAATCAAGGGCTTGAGTTGCTGGAGTCTTTGGAAGAGGTCACGGACTCAGAAAGCTTGTCAATTTCGGAAGGGGGGGAAACTGTAACCCTGGAGACGAATGACACACACATTCCTCTCGGCTATGACGGACTGGAAACACCAAATTTCAACCCGGTTACACTTGAGTCCTCCTTTGTGGAACCCGACATTCGCATTCAGCGAGAGCCAATTGAGTATTCAG
>JAHDCL010000046.1:13124-20680 GCA_020629875.1 Hellea sp. | reverse complement strand
ATTGCGTGGAAGCCGCCATCGACGTGATGGGTTTCGCCTGTGCAGGAGAGGCCTAGGTCGGAGAGCAGATAAAGAGCGGCGCCGGCCACACCCATCGGGTCTGTATTGTCTTGAAGTGCGCTTGCGGCTTTGTTGAAGCGGAACATGTGACGGCCGGACCCGATACCTGCGGCGGCGAGTGTTTTAATCGGACCTGCCGAGATGGCGTTAACGCGGATTTGGCGCGGACCGAGATCGGCGGCCATATAGCGCGTGCTGGCTTCTAGCGCGGCTTTGGCCACGCCCATAACATTGTAATTTGGAATCACGCGTTCGGAGCCTAAATAAGTAAGCGTGACCATCGCGCCGCCATCATTCATGATTTCACTGGCGCGGCGTCCGGCATCGACAAAGCTATAAGCAGAAATATCAAGAGCGGATTTAAATCCATCGCGCGTTGTATTTTCGATAAAGCTTCCTGCGAGTTGGTCTTTACCCGCAAAGGCAATGGCGTGGACAAGGAAGTCAATCTTGCCCCATTTTTCTTTGAGCGTTGCAAAGGTGCTGTCCATTGTGGCGTCATTGGTCACGTCACATTCGCAAAGAATGTCTGATCCGACAGATTCCGCCAGCGGCTTGACCCGGCGAAGCAGGGCATCGCCTTGATAGGTAAAGGCCAGTTCTGCGCCTTGGGCGGCGAGCTGCCGGGCAATCGCCCAAGCGATAGAATTTTTATTCGCAACGCCCATGATGAGGCCGCGCTTGCCAGCCATAAGGTTTCCGCTCGGGAAGTTTTGCTCTGCCATAACTTTATCCTTGTTTAGATATTTATCTTAGACCTTGGTGAAAATCACGCTGCCATTTGTACCGCCAAAGCCGAAGCTGTTGGACATAATCGATTTTAAATCAGTTTCGATCATCTCGCGGGCGATGTTCACGGTGGGGAGTTCGGGGTCTAGCTCAGTGATATTGATGGAAGGTGCGACGAAGCCGCGGTCTAGCATGATGAGGCTGTAAATTGCTTCCTGCACGCCAGCTGCGCCAAGGCTGTGGCCTGTTAGGCATTTCGTCGCCGAAATATATGGGCCGTCTTCGCCAAATACGCGGTGAATAGCGCTCGTTTCTGCGACATCACCGACAGGCGTCGATGTGGCGTGGGGGTTGATGTAATCTACCCCTGTGACGCCGCGTGTCGCAGCGTCTTCTAGGGCCATACGCATAGCGCGCTCAGCGCCTTCGCCGGACGGGGCCACCATGTCATAGCCATCAGATGTTGCCGCATAACCGGTAATCTCGGCATAAATCTTAGCGCCGCGCGCAACCGCGTGATCATAATCCTCTAGCACGACCATACCAGCGCCGCCGGCTATGACAAAGCCATCACGCGTGGCATCAAAGGCACGAGATGCTGTTTCAGGGGCGTCATTATACTTACTGCTCATCGCGCCCATGGCGTCAAAGAGCGAGCTCATGGCCCATTCAACTTCTTCGCCGCCGCCAGCAAACATAACGTCTTGTTTGCCCCATTGGATTTGCTCAGCAGCTGCGCCGATGCAGTGAAGCGATGTCGTGCAGGCCGAAGTGATGGAATAATTCACGCCCTTAATTTTGAAATGGGTCGCGAGCGTGGCCGATACGGTAGAGGACATGGCCTTTGGCACGGCGAATGGCCCGATACGTTTTGGCGAATTGTTCTTACGCGTGATATCCGCAGCGCGTACGATTTCCAGCGCAGACGGTCCGCCTGATCCGGCGATAATTCCAGTGCGATCATTTGAGATGTGCTCTTCGGACAAGCCGGCATCTTCTATCGCGTCATGCATAGCGAGCGCAGACCATTGCGCGGCATCCGCCATGAAACGCAAAGAGCGTTTTCCGATGACCTCTTTGGCACGTTCCGTCGTATCTGCCGGACGGCCAGAGACTTGGCTGCGAAAGCCGAGCTCAGCCATTTTTTCATCTTTTGTGATGCCGCTTTTGCCGGCCTTTAGGCTTGTTGCGACTTCATCTTGGCTATTGCCAATGCAGGATACAATTCCAATTCCGGTGACAACAACTCGGCGCATTAGGCGACTCCCTCGGTAGTATTTTCTGGAATGAACAGCCCAACCCGGAGGTCTTTGGCTTTGTAAATCAGCTCGTCATCGGCATACATGCGGCCGTCGGCAATGCCGAGGACAAGGCGGCGGCGGATGACGCGTTTCAGTTCAATTTCGTAGCGAACTTTCTTGATATCAGGTGTGACTTGGCCCGTGAATTTCACCTCTCCTACGCCGAGCGCACGGCCACGGCCCGGAGAGCCTGTCCAGCCAAGCCAAAAGCCTACGAGCTGCCACATAGCATCAAGACCAAGGCAGCCCGGCATGACGGGGTCACCTTTAAAGTGACACTCAAAAAACCATAGGTCAGGATTAATATCGAGCTCAGCTATCAGCTGGCCTTTCCCAAATTCGCCGCCATCATCATCCATGTGGGTGATACGGTCGAGCATTAGCATGGGCGGCAAGGGGAGCTTGGCGTTACCCGGCCCGAAAAGGCTTTTTTCGCCGCTGACAATCAGGTCGTCATAATCATAGGAGGATTGTATTTTTTTCATGCCATTAAAGCCCGTTACGTTGAAAACGCACTGATACGCTATGAGGCGCTAAACTCAAGTCTGAATAGCGGGTTTAGGGCGCTAAACTTTACGACTTTGCGCGCGTCGTCACTTGATAGCCCGAAAGCAGGGCTAGGGCCGGTTCCCAATCAGGGCGAAGGCGGAGCGCTTGTTTCAAATCAGAATACGCGCCTTTGTAATTTTCCAGCCGGTCATTTGCTACGGCGCGGTTATAAAGAGCCTCGGGCATTTTATCGGTGCCGAGTTCAATGGCTTTATCAATAGACGTCACAGCCGCGCTATAATTTGCTGTGTAGATGAGGCTCGCCGCGTGGTTGATATGGGCTTCGGCGAGTGTCGGGCGCAATCTTATGGCTTTTGCATATTGCTCCTGCGACTCCGCATAGTCACCCTTGCGCATCAGCAAGACCCCCAAATTGACATGTGTCGCGGCCAGATCTTTGGTTGGCAAAAACTCGGAAAGGGCGGTCCTGCAGGTTTCAATCGCGCCAATCCGCCCAGGGTTTCCAGTCTTTGTGCTCACATAACAATCTCGCGCCGCGCCGCCATTTTGAACAACGACTTGTGCTGAGGCGGTGGCTGTTACCGAAAAGGAAAAGACTGAAGCGAAGACAAGTTTTTGAAAGTGGGTCATGGCTTTACATAGCACAAAATCGACAAAATGCCTAGTTGGGCCGTTTCACACTTTAGTTACGGCCATTTCACCACGGGTGGCATGGAGCTTAAAATTGTCTTTATATTGCCACCTGTTTTCAGGCCAAAAGTCGTGCCGCGATCCCATAAGAGGTTAAATTCAACATAGCGCCCGCGTTGGATAAGCTGCTCTTCGCGGTCAGCCTCCGTCCACGGTTCATTCATACGTCCTCGGGCGATAGCTGCGTAAGTTTCTTTAAATCGCCGGCCAACATCTTGGGTGAAGGCAAAGTCGGCGTCCCAATCACCTGAATTAAAGCGGTCGTAGAAAATACCACCAATGCCGCGGGCTTCATCGCGGTGGTGTAGGTGGAAATAGTCATCGCACCATTTTTTAAACTTCGGATAATCTGCGACGGCATGGGCATCGCAAGCCGCCTTCATACCCGCATGAAAGGCAATGGCATCCGGAGAGGTTTGCACGCGGTCTTTGGCTTGCGTAGGTGTTAAGTCACCGCCGCCGCCAAACCAGTCTTGGGTGGTTACAATATAGCGCGTATTAAAGTGAACACAGGGAACATGGGGGTTTTGCATATGGGCGATGAGAGAAATCCCTGCCGCCCAAAACCGCGGATCGTCTTGCGCGCCTGGTACGTTTTCGCGCATTTCGCCCTCAAATTCACCTTTGACAACCGAAATATGGACGCCGCATTTTTCGAAAAACCGCCCGCGCAGCATTCCGCCCGTGCCGCCGCCGCCGTTTTCAACGTTGCGTTCCCAATCTTCAAAAACAAATGTGCCAGCGTCTCCGGGATAAAGCTCGGCAGGCGCTTCGCGCTCTAGAGTTTCGAATTCTGCGCAAATGTCATCACGAAGGGATTTAAACCAGCGGGCCGCTTTATCTTTCTTTGCGTCAAACATTTTGTGTCTTTCTCTATAACCTGGCTCCGGCGCGAATTCGCCTAAGCTAGGTAAGATTTTTTGACCTAAAGCAATTTATTGCGATTTGGGCAAGCTTTCCGTCTGCCGCAAAGCCTCAAAAGCGGCAATGGCAACTGAGGTGGCGAGGTTAAAACTGCGCGCACCCGCGGCGATAGGGATAATCACACGCGCATCGGCGGCGGCATGAAGGTTCTCTGGCACGCCCGCGGATTCGCGGCCAAAGAGCAGGCGATCATCGGGACGGAATTGAAAATCAGTAAGGGGCGTGGCGCCTTTTGTTGTGAAGAGTACAAGTCGTCCCGATTCGCCGTCCGCGGCGAAGGTATCCCAACTACTGTGGCGCTTTAATGTCTCCGGGGCGCCGTAATCCATGGCGGTTCGGCGCAAGGCTTTGGCTGTTAGAGGAAAACCGCATGGCTCGATGACTTCAAGCTCTGCTCCAAAACACGCGCAGGACCGCATCACCGCGCCTAAATTTCCAGGCATATCGGGTTGATAAAGGATAATTTTCATAGATTTAGGGGCCTGATAAAGAGTGTCACATTGCGGCGTTTTAACGCGAATAAACGGTGGAAATCCTAACCACATATATATAGAACGCACGGCAGAACAACCGTGTCTTTTGCGAAGACGAAAGACGTGACCCGAAGAGGAGAGGGCAGATTATGTCCGAGACACAAACAGCAGACGCCCACGGCGAAACTATTGATGAAGGCAAGCGCGACTTTATTTATATCGCAACAGGTGCCGCCGCAGCCGCCGGCGCAGCTTCCTTAGGGTGGCCATTAGTGGCGCAAATGGGCAAAGCCGCTGATACATTAGCCGCGGGTTCGATTGAAATTAATCTCGCAAATGTTGCTGAAGGTCAGCAGCTTAAAATGCTCTGGCGCGGCGTTCCGGTATTTGTGCGCCATCGCACGGCCAAAGAAATAGCAGAAGCCGAAAAGGTAAATGTCGACTCACTTCCGGATCCGGAAACAGATGATGCGCGTCTTGTGGCTAAGCCCGATGGCAAAGTTGATCCCCGTTTCCTCGTAATGGTAGGCGTTTGTACGCATTTCGGCTGTATTCCTGTTGGTGAGGCCGGTGATTTTGATGGGTGGTATTGCCCATGTCACGGATCACATTACGATACGTCTGGCCGTATTCGCAAAGGACCAGCGCCTAAGAACATGGTTATCCCAGATTATACTTATATTTCCGACACAGTGATCAAGGTAGGTTAGTAATGAGCGGACATCCTTCTACATATGAGCCTAAATATGCCGCGACGAAGTGGCTAGATCATCGCTTGCCTATTATTCGTATGGGTGCGGATTTCATGACGTTCCCGTCGCCGCGTAATTTGAATTATTGGTACACATTTGGCGGTATCTTGACGCTTTGCCTCGTCTCGCAAATCATCACAGGTATCATTCTTGCCATGCATTATGTTCCGCATGTTGATTTGGCTTTTGAATCCGTTCAGCGTATTCGCCGCGATGTGCCTTTTGGCTGGCTCTTACAGCCTATGCATGCTGTTGGCGCCTCCATGTTCTTCTTTGCCGTTTATGTGCATATGTTCCGTGGTCTTTATTACGGGTCATATAAGGCCCCGCGTGAGGTCCTTTGGATTATCGGTTGTTTGATTTACCTCGTTATGATGGCCACTGGCTTCCTCGGTTACACACTTCCATGGGGACAGATGTCCTTCTGGGGTGCGACTGTTATCACAGGTTTCTTTGGCGCGGTTCCCGTTGTCGGTGAAAGCCTGCAGCAGTGGTTATTGGGCGGTTATGCCGTGGATAATGCCACGCTAAACCGTTTCTTTGCGCTGCATTATCTCCTGCCATTCGTAATCGCAGGTCTTGTCGGTGTTCACGTTTGGGCACTTCACCATGTAGGCCAGAACAACCCCATTGGAATTACGCCCAAGACAAAGAAAGATACGCTGAGCTTCCACCCTTATTACACGGTGAAAGACGCTTTTGCGGTCGTGGTCTTCTTGCTTATCTTTGCATTCTTCCTGTTCTATCAGCCAGATGCACTCGGTCATGCTGATAACTATATCGAAGCAGATGCGCTTAAAACGCCGCCGCACATTGTTCCTGAATGGTACTTCTTGCCTTTCTACGCTATCTTGCGCGCTGTGCCGGATAAGCTTGCGGGTATTCTTTTGATGTTTGGTGCGATTGCTGTGCTCTTTGTTCTGCCATGGCTTGATACGTCAAAGGTACGCTCTATGCGCTTCCGCCCTGTCGCAAAATGGTTCTTCTGGATTTTCCTTTTCTTCTGCTTCATCCTCGGTTGGTGCGGCGCGGAAACACCAGACAACATTGCTATTCCGTTTGGCACGGACGCCGAAGGTCATGCTCGCGGATTGAACTTTACATGGCTTTCTCGAATTGGAACGGCTTACTACTTTGCTTATTTCTTACTGATCCTGCCAATCTTGGGTCTAATTGAGAAACCAAAGGACAGACCAGAGTCCATCACCCACGCTGTACTGGGAGATCACTCCCACGGCGCAGTGGCAGCCGCGGAATAGGGGGCGGACATGGCTATTAAAATGAAAACAGCAATTCTTGCAGCGACGGCAACAGTCGTAGCTGCGATTTCGGGTATCGCTTATGCCGCTGGCGGAGGCGGAACCGGTGATTACAAGATGGTGCATAAGCACTGGCACTTTAACGGGGCCTTCGGAACGTATGACAAGGCAGCGGCACAGCGCGGCTATCAGGTTTACCGTGAGGTTTGCTCTAGCTGTCACCAGCTAAAGCACCTTTCCTTCCGTCACCTTGGCGATAAGGGCGCTCCATTTTATAATGAGAAATATCCCAACCCGAATGATAATCCATTGGTAAAGAATTTTGCTGCTGACTGGACAATCGAGGATATTGACGGAGATACAGGTGACGTGATTGAACGCACAGCTGTTCCCGCCGATAAATTCCCACCCATTTATCCCAATGAAGCGGCAGCACGTGCTGGTAATGGCGGCGGACTTCCGCCAGACCTCTCCGTCATCGTTGCAGCGCGTAATGGCGGTGCGGATTACCTTTATAACCTCATGCTTGCTTATGACACGCCTAAACCAGATGATGTCGAGTTGACGCCGGGCCTTTATTATAACCCTGTTATGGATGGTCATAAGATTTCTATGGCTGCGCCTCTTTCAGAAGGTCTTGTGGAATATGCTGACGGTACCGAAGCGACGGTGGAGCAAATGGCTGCGGACGTAACTGAATTTCTTGCATGGTCGGCTGACCCGAAAATGGAGCAGCGCAAAAGCACAGGCTTGATGACGATGCTCTATCTTCTCATCCTCGCGATCCTCTTATGGTTCTCCTATAAGCGCGTTTGGAGAAATGTAGAGCACTAAGAAACGGTGTTATCACGGAAAATT
>JAHDCL010000046.1:0-13024 GCA_020629875.1 Hellea sp. | reverse complement strand
GATGTGAATTACCGCGCAAATATTGACGCGATGAAACGGGCGGGCTGTACAGACCTTCTTTCGCTTTCTGCTGTTGGTTCCCTCAAAGAAGACTATCCGCCCGGTGATTTTGTTATTGTCGATCAATTCATTGACCGTACTTTTAAGCGCGAGAAAAGCTTTTTCGGTAAAGGCATGGTTGCCCACGTCTCCGTCGCAGATCCTGTTTGCGAGCGCATGGCGGGCTTTGCCGCCAAGGCCGCAAAGGCCGCGGGCGCAACCGTGCATCAGGGGGGAACCTACCTCGCGATGGAAGGCCCGCAATTCTCCACAAAAGCCGAAAGCCATATGTATCGCAGCTGGGGCTGTGACGTTATCGGGATGACCAATATGCCCGAAGCCAAACTCGCCCGTGAAGCCGAGCTGCCTTACGCTACTGTTGCTATGGTCACAGATTTCGATTGTTGGCATGAAGGCCACGGCAATGTCGATGTTGCTGCTGTGATAGCTGTGCTGATGGAAAACGCGAATAAAGCCTCAAATACGGTCCGCGAAATGGTCAAAGTTTTGAAGGGTGAGGGCCCGCGTGTGAACGGATCTCAGGGCATAGAAACAAATCTCGATGTGGCAATGATTACATCGCCCGATGCGCGCAATCCAAAAGTGTTGGCGAAGTTAGATGCTGTAGCGGGGCGGGTTTTAAAAGAGAGCTAGAGCAGCCTAATGTCTCACAGGTCCTGATAATTTTAGCCAAAATTAATCATATGTATTGCCCCTCATTTAAACTTTAAGTTCCATAAGTCTCCAAAGGGAGTGCAAATAATGGACATTAAAGAATATGCATTAGGCGGGGTCGTTGTTATTGGCGGTGTTGCTTATGGGGTCAGTCAAGGTGGCCTGGGCGATGCTCTAACAGAAGACATCAAACACATCACGACAGTTTCTGTACAAGAACGTCCCGCTTATATGGAAAGTATCGTCAAGGATTTTACTGAAAATTTTGCGGTCTATATCGTGCAGACAGAAAGCTATGACTATGTCGGAATGTCATCTTTTAGCTATATTGCCGAAGATGGCACATTTACTGAGGTCGTGAGGTCGGAGGAAGTGGTTGGCGGTAACAATGTCAAAACTGTCAAAGCAAAAATGCAAGAGTCAGATTTCTGTGCGCAGAATGAAATGACGATGTTTACCGATAATGGCTGGCGATATAGATTTATTATGCATGATGAGAAGGGTAACAGATTTTACCAAATCACTTGTCAGTCGGACATTCCAAGTCTTAGATTATCTTAGCTTAGGAAAAGAATTTGACGCCGGATCCTGGCAAACGAGATATTAGCTGCGCCACTTCAAAATCTTAGCTTTCACAGGATTTTTAAACGCACGCCCTTCCGCGCGGCTCTTGGCCCACTCCCGTTTTATGGCGTGATACCATTTGGCTTGGGTGTCAGAATCTTCAATGAGGAGCAGCGTGGGGTCGTATTTCAGGCCCATTTGCTGAAGATCCACCATATCGGCGTCTTGGCGTAAAAAGGCTTTGGCCCCGCCGCGTAAAATTGGGGAGAGAAGCTTGATTACGCCGATGTCGGTGAAAAATACCTGCCGGATATGTGTGCGGTTTTCATCTATGGGTGTTACAGCTGTGAAAGAGAGTAGCGTCTTTTTGCCGACCTTAATCTCTTCCGTGCGAATACCGGGAAGCTGAAAGGTGATTTCCGTGATCGGCTTTCCGCCAAGCAGCTTATAGGCAAAGCTGTTGGATGAGGGCGAATGAGCGGCCATGGCAAAACCCCGTTCGCGAGGTTCAAATTTTTTCGCTTTTTCGTGCATGGACTTTTCCGAACGCCACCACCATTGGCGATGCACATAGGGGCCATGGGCAGGGTCCATTAATCCAATCACCGCATGATCCACATGACAGTTCAAGACAAGCTCATCATCAAGAGTGGCTTTCCGCGTAGCAAAAGGAAAACTTGGCGGATCGACGGGCGGCGTTCCGGAAAAGCGCCTATCGCTGGCGATAAAGACCCAAATGAGTTGCCCCTCTTCGCGGGCCGGAAAGACGCGAACCTTTATCTTTTCCGTTTCCATCTTTTGATCGGGGGTAAGGGCGGGGATCTCTTTGCAAGCGCCATCATCAATACCGAAGCGCCAGCCATGATAGGGGCACTCAACGGTACCATCTTTGATACAGCCCGCCGAAAAAGGCGCGGCGCGGTGCGGACAAATATCGCGAAGGGCAAAGATAGAGCCATCCTCGCGGCGTCCGAGAGAGATAGGCTCGCCCGCTATTTCGCGCCGCACCATCTTTCCACTTTTCACGTCGGAGGACAGTCCGGCAAAATACCAGATGTCGAAAACAAAGTCGGATGTCGCGCTTTTGCTCTTGGCTTCACTCATCATGGCGCTGCCATAGCTAAAACTTGCGCCGCTGTCAGGCCATTTTCGCGCAAGGTTTCAAGGCTTGTATCCAATCCACGTTTAGAAAGCTTCTCGCCATCTTCTCGGGTAAGGAGGGCGTGGTGGTGATAAATCGGCGTCGGCCACCCCATAAGATGCTGAATAAGCACGTGAAGCGGCGTTTCCTCGAACAAGTCCATACCGCGGACGACATGCGTGATGCCTTGCAAGTTATCATCATAAGTAACGGCCATGTGGTAGCTCACGCCGATATCTTTCCGCGCAATAATGGGGTCGGGGCGCTCGGAGGCCGCCCAATCTTCCAGCGGAGCTCTGGCGTCAAAGAATTTTCCTGTAATGTTGTGACCTGTTTCTTCAAATGTAAGAGAGCTGCCGCCCATGCTGCGCAGGGCTAGGGACAGGTTCAGACGGATAGCATAGGGCAAGGACGGTTTGGTGTTAGGCATGCCATCAGCATTCGTGAAAATCCCGAGGTAGCTTTCCGGTGAAAGGGTATTTTCGGGTTTGCTTCGCGCGCCGGCCTTCAACTCTGAGCGCGTTAAAGCGCAAGGATAGGCTAAGCCCTTTTCCAAGAGGTGCGCGACACTATTGGCATAGTCCAGGTAATGACGGCTTTGCACACGTACGGGTAGCGGCCAGTCTAAGCCGAGCCAATCCAAGTCCCTATAGATGCCCCGCGTATAATCGGGCTTGCACCGCGTATGATCAATATCTTCTATCCGAAGCAAACATGGCCCAAAGCCAAAGGCTTCTTTAGCGGCCAGGGCGTGACCGAGATGAAGTCGGCCTGTGGGTGAGGGCGCAAATCGAGTTCGGCGAGTCATTATCTCCGCATCATGCTGCCGAGAATTCCTCGTAGAATTTTGCGGCCCTGACTGCGAACGATTTGGCGTCCAACTAATTTAACTTCATACATAATATGGTCGGTGGCGGATTTACGCCGGCGGCCAGAAGAACTCTTGCGTGTAGACGTTTTTTTCTTCGTTTTAGCTTTTTCGCGTTCTTTTTCTTTTGCCTCTTTTGCCTTTTCCTCCGCTTCTTCTTTTGCGCGCTGTTCAACTTTCTCGTTGAGTTGCTCATAGGCGGATTCGCGGTCCACCATTGTGTCGTATATGTCGCCAACCGGGCTTGCAGCCATCACAGCTTTTCGCTCTGTTTTGGTCGCTGGCCCCAAGCGAGAGGCGGGCGGGCGGATAAGGGTGCGGCCCACAATGCCAGGCACGCCTTTTTCGTCCAGCAGGGAGACGAGCGCTTCGCCCACGCCGAGGTCGGTGATAACAGCTTCTGTGTCCAAATCAGGATTTTCGCGGAAAGAGCTGGCGGCGGCGCGAATGGCTTTTTGCTCTTTGGGCGTATAGGCGCGCAGCGCATGTTGAATGCGGTTGCCGAGCTGTCCCAAAACACTATCGGGAATATCCATTGGATTTTGCGTGACAAAATAAACGCCTACCCCCTTGGAGCGGATGAGCCGCGCGACTTGTTCTATTTTTTCAATCAATGCTTTGGGCGCATCATCAAAAAGCAGATGTGCTTCATCGAAGAAGAATACCATTTTCGGCTTATCAGGGTTGCCGACTTCTGGAAGTTCCTCAAAGAGTTCGGAGAGCAGCCAAAGCAGGAAGGTGGCGTAAAGGTCCGGTGAATTAATAAGTTTATCTGCTGCCAAAATAGAGACCCTGCCTTTGCCAGTCTCTTCATCAACCCGCATAAGGTCAGTTAATTTTAAAGCCGGTTCTCCGAAAAATTCCTCTGCGCCCGCGCGTTCGAGCTTTAGAAGGTTTCGCCTGATAGCGGCAATTGATTGTGACGTCACATTTCCATATTCGCGGCTAACGTCTTCTTTGTTATCGGACATAAAGTTCAGCACGGCGCTTAAGTCCTTCATGTCCAGCAGTAACATCTCCTCATCATCGGCAAGTTCAAAGGCGATGGTGAGAATACCCTCCTGCGTCTCATTCAAATTCATCAGCCGCGCCAAGAGCGTTGGACCCATCTCGGCGATTGTGGTGCGGATGGGGTGGCCTTGATCGCCATATAAATCCCAGAAAATGGCCGGCATGGCTTCATATTCATAACCGCTGCCAAGCATACCAGCGTAGTCGCTGCCAATCAGTCCGATTTTTTCAGCCCGCGCGATAAGTTTATCATGGAGTTTGTGGTCTTCGGAGCCCGCTTGCGAGAGCCCTGACAAATCCCCCTTAACGTCCGCGGCAAAAACAGGAATTCCTGCTTTGGAGAAACCCTCTGTCAAAATCTGGAGCGTCACTGTTTTACCGGTGCCCGTCGCGCCGGCAATCAAACCATGACGGTTGGCCAACTTAAATAAAAGCTCTTGCCGTTTGCCGTCTGTGTCTGTGCCCACAAAAATGGAGTTGCTCATTTATCGACTCGCTTTCGAAACGCTCTGTATTATTCTTGGCCTTGTTATGAGTTATCGACCCTGAATGCAATATTGACGGCACGCGCGAAACAGGGCCATAACGCCTTCATGGATACGACGATACGCTCTTGCCTTTTAGTGCTAACATTCATTGCTGTGACGGCCTGTCTCTACTTTACCCGAGATTTAATTACACCTTTCGCGATTGCGATTTTCATTTGGTTGATCATTGATACCTTCGCGCGCTGGATTGATGGTCTGTCCCCAAAAATTCCTTATTGGGCCGCTTTGATAGTCGCCGTTTTAACGGTGATTGCTGCGATTGCGGGCATTATCATCATCGTGGCGGATACGACGGTTAGTGTTGTTGATGATTACCCGCGCTATCAGGAGCGTATTAGCGAAATATTCTCTTGGGTTGGCAGTTTAACAGGGCAGGAAAACCTGTCTTTTACGTCACTCAATGAGCGCTTTGGGATAATGGATAAGGTTCAGAGCGGTCTGAGCGGGCTTCTGGCTTCGGTTCAAGGTGTGTTGTCAAATTTCATGTTAATCGCGTTTTACGTCATTTTCCTATTCGCGGCGCAGTCCTCATTTCCCAAAAAAATGGATGACCTTTTCCCGGATATTCATCGCCGTGCCCAAGCGCAAAAAGTGGGTGAGCGAATTCGTCACTCCGTCGAAAAATATATTGGCGTTCAAACAATCATCAGTTTGATGCAAACGGTTGTGAGCTATATTGCTATGGCCGCGCTCGGTCTCGACAATGCCTTGTTTTGGGCCTTGGTCATTTTTATATTAAATTACATTCCCATTGTTGGCGGTCTTGCTGCGGTGGCATTGCCTTGTATGTTTGGCCTCGTTCAATTCGGGGTTTCCCCACGCTTGGCAATATTGGCAGGCGCATTGTTTGGTGCCCAGTTTGTTATTGGGAATACCATCCAGCCAAAAATGATGGGAGACAGCATGAACCTGTCCGCCTTGGTGGTTGTTTTATCACTCACGCTTTGGGGCGCCATGTGGGGCGGGGTGGGTGCCTTCCTTTCTGCGCCGCTAACCGTGATTATCATGATTATTCTGGCACAGTTCCCGACGACGCGCTGGATTGCTGTTTTGCTCTCCGCAGATGGAGAGCCGGATATGGATGAAATGGAAAAAAAGGCCGCGAAGGCTAAGCCCTCTATGTAGCTGAGCTGCTGGCGAGGCACTTATCTTGCCAGCGAAGCGCTGCGCCTGAAAGTTTCCACACCACCACCGCAATGATAATTCCCGCATAGGCATCTACCGCATAATGCCAAGCTAAGTGGACCGAGCCAATGATGATGCAAATTAGAAAGGCCAGCATGACGTGGCCAAATCCTTTGTGAATGCGGTAAGCCGCGAGCATGAAAATTGTGCTGGTAGCATTGTGCATACTTGGCATAGCGGAGATACCCGATAAGCCTCCGTTAGTCGGATTTAAATATCCATCGCGCAGCAAGTCCTGAGTACCTAACGCTAAGACTTCGTGGTTTTCATTGATACTGTTTAAAAAATTCATTTGAGCGGCGAAAGGATTTGAGGGCGCATTAACTAGATCGTAAAATGCGGGCCCCATGGACGAAAATATTACGGCCAAAATTGTGCCACCGATGATCCAGCACCAAATGAAACTCAGGAGAAACTGACGTTCCCAACCATTGTCATTTTTACTCCACCCAGACGCGAGCCAAAATCCAAACATGACAAAGAACCAGAGATTATAAATGAAGTTCAAAACCAGCGTTGGCGCTGCTGATCCAAATAAGGGCTGTAATAAGCGCCATGGGTCCTGACCAAAATGCAGCAAGCGGTCGAGTTCCATAAAGGCAACATCCCATCCATAGGGGTTAAGTAATGGAATGACGGATTTCATCTCAGTAAAGGCCATGAACCCAAGCATCATGATGGCAATGGCGGGTAAGGCTTTGGCCCAGCGCTTGGGTTCGAAGATAAATGGCCTATAAAATGCGATAAAGGCACGCGTCAGATGCTTGGGTTTTTTGACAAGCGCCATATAGAAAAACACTCCGATTAATGACGCCATAAATGTGAGGGGAACCATGAAGAAAAATATCATTTCCAGATAAGGCCACGCAGAAAAGCCAAATGGAATTCCCAGTTTCATGGTGACAGCGAGTGCCACGCTAAAATACAGAACACAGCTAAGGACAAGCAAACTGTGCGCGAGAATTTGCTCTTTCGCTAGCGCCAGAAAACCTTCGGCGCTTGGAAAGTTTGCGGAGAAAACTCCAGATGATGCTTGCTGTGTCATGTCTTTCCAAGGATTACTTGAACTGAACGTTACAACACTTCCCTTAAAATTCGCTTTATGCGGCTAATTATAGTCTTTCACAGCACTGTGATGTATCCGTTTATAGCGTGTTCAGTAATTGCCCCTTAGAAAGGTTTTATGAAAAAGCTTCTTTTAATTCCATTTGCGCTCCTCTTGAGCACTTCTGTTTTCGCGGTAGAAAGCAGCCAACCTGTTTCCGTTGTGGAGTTGTTTACCTCCCAAGGGTGCTCGTCTTGTCCTCCTGCGAATAAGTTCGCCGGAAAACTTGCGAAAGATGAGGATAAGCTCGTCTTGAGCTATGGCGTGACTTATTGGGACTATCTGGGCTGGAAGGATACATTCGGAGAGCCTGAATTTACCCAGCGACAGCGCGATTATGGTAAGGCTCTGGGCGTTGCTAATGTTTATACGCCTCAAATCATCCTAAATGGTTCCGCGCATAGCCCGCGTTATTCACGCAAAGATGTTGACACTATGCCGTTGCCTCAGGAGAAGCCTAAAGCCTCCCTGTCGCTTGAGGGTGGCAACCTTATTGTAACCGCTGATGCAAACTCCGATGCAAAGCTCGTTATTGTGAGCTATATGCCTGGGGAGCAGGCCGTACCTGTCAAACGCGGGGAAAATGGTGGGCGTACGCTGAAAATATCAAATGTCGTCACTGATGTTGAGCCCGTCTATTGGAATGGCGCAAAGGTGAAAACGAATATTAGGCCCCAAGCAGGACAAGCCTATGCAGCCTTGTTCCATGATTTTAAGACAGCAAAAATTATTACCGCCGCTGTCTATAAACCTTAAGGCTATTAATTAGCTTATTTCATTTGCAGCTTGCCATTGCTCCCTAGAGGGTGAGCGCGTAAACCCCGCTTCATGACTGGTCTTTTATATGTAGCCCTTGGCGGGGCACTAGGTGCGAGTGGGCGTCATCTATTAGGGATGGCGACAGTAAAGGCCTTTGGGCCGGACTATCCTTATGGTACTATGGCGGCGAATGTTATTGGCGGTTTCCTCATGGGTCTTTTGGCTGGATGGCTTGCACTAAAGGTCAGCGGGGGAACGAATCTGCGGCTATTCTTAGGCGTGGGCCTATTAGGCGGTTTTACAACATTTAGTGCTTTCTCTTTGGACGCCGTATTAATGTACGAAAAGAAGGCCTATGGGCAGCTGGTAGGCTATGTGGGGGGCTCAGTGTTGCTCTCTATTGGCGCCTTAATGATTGGTCTTATATTGGCCAGAAAGATTTTTGGATCATGAGCGGCGTACAACAAATTACAGTAGAAGAAACAGATGCTGGCTCGCGCCTAGATCGTTGGTTTAAGCGGCTATTTCCTCATATTCCGCATGGCAAAGTGGAGAAGCTTTTGCGCACTGGGCAGCTCCGTGTCGATGGTAAGAGGGCTAAAGGAAATCTGCGCATAGAGGGTGGGCAGGTCATCCGTATTCCACCTCTGCCGGAGCCCTCGGAGGTCAAAAAGACAGCGCCTGTAAATGAGCGAGACGTCGCCTATATGAGGTCGATGATAATTTATGAGGATGCAGACATTATTGCTCTGAATAAACCTCATGGTATTGCCGTACAGGGCGGAACGGGCACAACGCGCCATATTGATGGCATGCTGCCGGCTTTGGGCGAGGGGTGTCGCCTCGTTCATCGCCTTGACCGCGATACGTCTGGTGTTCTTTTGATTGCTAAAAACGTGCGCGCTGCGAAGTGGGCAGGGCGGGCTTTTCAGAGTCGCAGAGCAGAGAAAGTCTATTGGGGTATCACAAATGGTGTGCCCAAACCCAGCGCCGGTGAGATTAAAGGCTATATGGCCAAAGGCCGTCTCGACAATCGATTTGGGAATAAGCATGAGGGCAAAGAAATCATGGAAGCCGTCCGCCACGGGGCTGAGGGCGCAAAGCACGCTAAGACTCTTTATCAATGTGTGGCCAAGGCTGGGCAACGTGCGGCTTGGGTGGTGATGCAGCCTCTGACAGGCCGTACCCATCAATTACGCCTCCATATGCAATTGCTCGGCGCACCGATAGCGGGCGACCCAAAATATATGACGGATAGGCCTTTGCCTGGCGGTCTGGAAAATATGCTGCACCTTCATGCGCGCTCATTGACATTGCCTCGTGAAGGACAAGATGACCTCTATCTCGAGGCGCGTATCCCGCCGCATATGGATCAAGCCTTTGACGTGATGGGTTTCCATGAAGCTGACCCGAATGTTGATTGGGACGAGCTGACTGATGGCTAAGAAATTCGCAAAACGATTTTATACGGAACTTACCACGAAAAGCGTGGAAGGCGGCTGGCATGTTTTGCTGGATGGCCGCATATTAAAAACACCGGGGAAGAAAACTCTTCTCGTCCCAACGCAAAAGGCCGCTGAGCTTATCGCGGCGGAATGGGAGGCTCAAACCGAATATATTCGTCCAGAGACAATGCCGGTGACGCGCCTGCTCAATGTTGCCGTGGAGCAAACTCCGGAAAATCGCGATGCCTTAGTTGCCGAAGCTCGGAAATATACGGGGACGGATGTGCTTTGTTATCGCGAAGGCGTGGTGCGCCTTCATGCCGAAGAACAAGCGAGTAAATGGGACCCTGTCTTAGCATGGGCTGCAGAACAGGGTATTACGCTAACAATTACAGATTCCCTGATGGCCATTCCCCAAGATGAAGCTGCACTGGACGCGGTGGCTGATTTCGCCGCGGGACTAGCTGATATGGAGCTAACGCTTTTTGTGCACCTCGTGGCGGTCTTTGGTTCCGCAGTTTTGGCAATGGCTGTAATAAAGAACCATCTGACGGGCGAGGCCGCATTTGAACTGTCCAGGTTGGACGAGATGTGGCAGATTAAGTATTGGGGCGAAGACGAAGAGGCGAAAGAGCGCACAGACGCCATTCGCGCTGACGTCAATGCCTTGTGCGCGCTATTGGAGACTTAAATGACAGATCCTGTAATTGTTAAAGAGCGTGCGGGCGGAAAATATACCCAAGACGTAAACACGCCGCGCCATCATTTTTACGCGGATGAGCCCGCTTCCTATGGCAGTGCGGATATTGGACCCGCGCCCTATGAGCTTCTTTGTGCATCACTCGGGGCCTGCACATCCATCACATTGCGGATGTATGTGGAGCGAAAGAAGTGGGATGTTGAGAATATTTCCGTCAAAGTCACACATAAAAAATTGCAGCTCAGCGACCTGCCGCCCAAGGATGTCTTCACGCGAGCGATAACTATCACGGGTGATGTCGATGAGGCGCAACGCGCTCGTATGATTGAAATTGCCAATAAATGCCCCGTTCATCGAACGCTTGAGGCAAGCAGCGAGATTGAGACACACGAGGCATAGTTTATGGATGGCTCTCTTCTCCACTCTGTTTTCGTTTTCTTGGCCGCGGCTTGTATCCTCGTCCCCATTTCGAAACTGTCTGGATTAGGCTCAGTTATAGGCTATCTGATTGCAGGCGTGATAATTGGTCCCTTTGCCTTGGGGCTGATTTCTGAACCCGAAACAATATTGCACTTTTCAGAGTTTGGCGTCGTCATGATGCTTTTCCTGATAGGGCTAGAACTTCAGCCAGCTCACCTTTGGGAGATGCGGGGGAAATTATTGGGGCTAGGAGGCCTTCAAGTCTCCTTGACGACCTTTGCCGTGACATCTGCCGCGCTTTTATTGGGGCGGCCCATGGGAGAGGCTATAGTCATTGGCATGGCGTTATCGCTTTCCTCAACCGCAATAGCATTGCAAATTATGCAAGATCGAAAAATTATGAGCACTGGCACGGGTCGCTCAGGGTTTTCAGTTTTATTATTTCAAGACGTCATCGTGATTGCGATGATTGCGGCATTGCCCTTCTTGGCGGCGATGGGCGGCGGTCATGCCGTTCCAGGAGGGCATGAAAGCACAACTCATGGCCCAGAAGGCTTATGGCGTGCTCTATCAATCTTTGCTGTCTTCGCCGGTATGATCCTCGCGGGGAGATTTATTTTAAGGCCTGTTTTTAGACTTATTGCTAAGAGTCAAGTTCGCGAGACCTTCACAGCGATTGCGTTATTGTTAGTCACAGGCGCTGCGCTTTTAATGGAGTGGCTGGGTCTGTCTGCCGCCTTGGGGGCATTTATCGCCGGTGTCGTGCTCGCAGAGTCGCAATATCGTCATCAGCTCGAGCGTGATATTGAACCCTTCAAAGCCCTACTTTTGGGACTTTTCTTTATTTCCGTAGGGATGTCATTGGATTTTGGCGCCCTCGCAAAAAATCCAGGCGCCATATTGGGGTTAGTGGCCGGATTAATGGCCCTTAAATTCACCATCCTATTTATCATCGGCACACTCTTCAGGCAGGAGCTATCCTCACGTTTACTTTTCTCTACCTTGCTTTGCCAAGCAGGAGAATTCGGGTTCGTGCTCTTGTCATTCGCCTTATCAGAGGGAGCATTGCAACCGGAATTGGCGACATTGCTTAATGCAGTTATTGCCATTTCAATGGCGCTTACGCCGATATTCGTTCTGGCTTATGACAAATTTCTGCTGCCACGCTTTGGGGGCGCTAATAAAAAAACAGGTCAAGCTCCGGAAAATAATCATCATAAGGTTTTGATACTTGGTTTTGGCCGTGTCGGTCAGGTGGCGACGCGCCTGCTTCATACGCAAAACATCGAAACAACAATTATCGATTTGGATGGTGAGCAAATTGAACTCGCCTCACAATTTGGATATCGCGTGTTTTATGGTGATGCCGTCGATATTGATTTGTTACGCCTTGCGGGGGCCCAAGACGCGCGGGTCATTATCATCGCAATTGATGACACCGAGAAAGCCACTGAAGCTGCCCATGAAATTATGCTGCATTTTCCAGAAGCTAAAGTCATCGCGCGGGCTCGAAATCGAGGTCATTTATATGACCTGTTAGCTGAGCAAGTTGATTTCGCGGAACGCGAAACTGTCCGGGGGGCTTTGGCGATGGGGCAGAAGGCATTGGAGTTTCTTGACTACACGCCTTTGCGAGCCAAGCGGTTAGCGGATGACTTCCTAGCCTTTGATTTTAAAATGGCGCAAGAGGCCTTTGAAATGCGCGGCGACATGAATGCCCTGGCAGCTCATGCTCAAACGGCAAAAGAACGCCTTATGGAAACTTTAAATGCTGACGCTGAAGAATATGGTATTTCCGTCGATCCCGAGGATGGTGGAGAGAAAGACGGGCAATAATGGGTAAAGTGCGTCTATTTGCGTGACTTGAACCTTGTGAGAAGACAGGCTTTAAGCCCCGCATGATAATATCACCTTATAAAATGCTTCTTTCTCCTTCGGGCCGCATGGGCCGCAAGGACTTTTGGATAGCTATGGTAATTTTTAGTCTGTTGGTTGTGCTATTTAATTTTGCCTTGCAACGTCTTGGGAACTCGACCTCTGCCTTTTTGATTTCATTACCCTTTCCGTTTTTAGTGCTTCATATGGCTTATTGTGTTTACGGAAAGCGGCTTCATGATATGGGCCGCAGCTTCTGGCCACTGACAGGCATGATTGTGTCTCTCATCATGGTAGCAATTATAGTCATGCTGACCTTTGGTGGGTCGGAATATTTCTCTGAATTTGCACAATATGATCGTAAGGAGGATATCGATCCTGCTGAAATTGAGCGGATTAAAACGGCTTATCAAGAACGATTATCCCAAGGAAATGCGACCGTGAGTAATCTCATGATGGGCATTATTGCAGCTTTCACCCTCTGGTGCGGCCTGTCAAAATCAGAGCCTCAGGCAAATAAATACGGGCCGCCAGCCAACTAGGCTCGGGTCACCCTGCGACAAACCTGACCGATTTTGCTTGCTTTTTGGTCAAAAAATGGCAGTCTCTTATCGTAAAACAACAAGAGGGAGAGCCTTATGGGCAATTTATTATTTTCACCAAATGGACGTATTGGTCCACAGGATTTT
>JAHDCL010000001.1 GCA_020629875.1 Hellea sp. | reverse complement strand
TCCAAATCTAACCTCGACTGCATTCGCAGCGGGGTTTGGCAGTCATTTATGACAGAGAGTTAATAGTGTTGTGTCACTTCCTTAAAAATTTAGTGACGAGTCAAAGACAGTTTTTTGACAATACTGTCATATTTACCAAAGGTAAAAAGCCGCCACTATTAATGACGGCTTCAGATAAGTTTTCTCTCAAGCTATTCTGTTCTAAATAGCAGACTTCACACGCGCTAATTCTATTCGCGGTGCCTCCCAGTCAGGGCGCATGCTGGCCGCTCGTTCATAACTCATAGCGGCGCCCTGAATATCACCGGACAATTCTTTGGTCATCGCTAAACCGTAAATGGCAAGCGGAGCTGCCTTATCATGTGCCATACAGTCACTAAAGAACTTAGCCGCTTTTGTGTAGTCTCGCTCTAACAAGGCAGCGTACCCCTCACCCAAATAAGCAAACTCATTTTGTTCATTTAGTTTTGAGGCAGATTTAAAATCGCGGCTCGCCTTATCAAAACGCCCCGCCGATAACTGTAGTAAACCCCGCCGTGTCAGAATATCAGAACGTATATCGTAGAGCGGAATGGAGGCTTTATAAGCCTTCGAGCACGCACGGATCGCTTTGCTCGAAGCCAATCTAGTATCGGATTGCAAACAATCACGTAAGTTCTCTGCAGCTTCTGAGCTAACGCTTGAAAGGGCAGATGACACCGAATTATCTGCAAATACTTCATTCGCATGGGCCGTGGACGCGCCGAAAGACGCAACCAAAATAGTTGTTAAAAGTAGTTTTTTCATGGTGATCTCCATTTGAACATCACCAACGTTTAAATAGACTGCAAACGTGCGCCGTTGGCTTACACACCGCTGCCTAACCTCTATGACAATTTTATTACACTACACGTTACAAAACTGTCAAGAATCTGTTGCATTTCCACGTTGAAATTTGAACCAATCTTCACTTTGCGCGTTGTTTCTCGACAATAAGCGCAAATTATTAGATTTAAAATGAAAAACAAAACCACGAACGGATCCTATCGTAAGCCCTCAGTCATTATTAATTTGGCTTCCGGTAGGACTTCGGATGTTTCGGACGAGATGAGAAAGCAATTCGCCGTCTACGGACTTCCCCCTCCGCATATACACTTACTCAGCCCCGAGAATATCACAAGTTGCCTTGAGCGAATCTCTAAAGATGGAACAGATCTTCTCGTCGTCTTTGGCGGAGATGGCACATGCATGGCTGGAGCGGCGCAGGCTCGGTCATCAGGAATACCTTTAGTTGCCTTACCTGGGGGAACAATGAATATGCTCCCAAAATCGCTATATAGAACGGATAATTGGCAAAAAGCTCTGTCACTCGCTTTATCTCGAGGCCGAACCAGATGGCAAACAGCGGGAAATATCAACGGGCACCTTTTTTATTGCGGGGCAATAATAGGGGATCCCGTGGTAATGTCGGAAGCACGCGAATCCTTACGGGATGGAGACGTTTTAAACGCCGTAAAACGTGTTCCTGAAATTATATCCGCGATTTCCGATGGATCAGAATTTCGCTATGAGGTCGACGGAACAATCTTTGATGCGGCTGCGAATGCTCTGCATATTTATTGCCCCGCGATGAGCAAAGGTGCCAAAAACTCTGACACTTTTGAGATTGCCTCGGCGCCACAGCTCACACTTACACGACTATTCGGAGTTGGGGCGATTGCACTCGCGGATGATTGGAGAACAAGCCCAGACATTTTTGTAACTGAAGCTAAAAGTGTGAAAGTGTCAGGCTGCGGTAGTTTAAATATTCTACTCGATGGTGAACCCAAGCAGTTAGACTGCCCAATATCTATTCACCTAGAAACGAAAGGTGTGCGAGTACTCGCGCCCAAATTCAGTGCCCAATAGAGAAATGACTTCAATTATTCAATTCGCGGATATCCATTTTGGCGCTGAGGATAAGTCAGCAATTTCAGCTCTGGAGAGCATTATCAATTCTTTAGAACCAGATGTTACCGTTATCTGTGGCGACATCACGCAAAATGGAAAGAAGAAAGAATTTCTCGCCGCACGGGACTGGATTAGAACATTGCCTGGGCCGAAGGTGATTACCCCTGGCAACCACGATACGCCAATGTTTGGTATCGCGCAGCGAATATTCGATCCCTTCGGCCGATTTCACCGCATCATTGCTCCACTCAGCGAACCCCATTTCACAAACAAACATGTTTGTATCATCCCGCTAAATACTTCGCGCGGCTGGCAAACCAAACTAGACTGGTCCCTGGGTGTCGTTGATACAACCGAGCTCGAGAAAGTCATAGGCCTCTTACAGGGTACAGGTTCATCAACGGTAAAAATGATTTCCGTACATCATCCATTTATTTACCCGAAATGCTCCCCTCTTCAAAAAGAAACAGAAAACGGCCCCAAAGCTCTTAGAAGGCTCAGTGAGGCAAATATTGACGCAGTTTTGAGCGGGCATCTGCATGCTCCCTATGCGCTGGAGCGACAGCCCGACGAAACTGAAATAATGTCTATAGGTGCGGGTACGCTTTCGGTTCGGCGAAGAGATTGCCTCTCAAGTTTCAATCATCTCTACATTGACTCTGACGTCATCAAGTTGACCGCAATTACGTGGCAGGATGGAAAATTTAAAAAATCTAAGCCCTGGATTAAAAGCATCGCTAAGCTGAATTCTCGAAAGCTCAAAAGGGAAGAGCAGAGTTCAGCAAAGTAGCTGAAGGAGGTTAGAGCAGCGGCGCGGCCAAACGAAAGATATTTTCTTTGAATTTCTTCAAGGATGACCTGGAACCCCACTCTTCAGCACAGAGGGCGTCGGCATGAGCTTCGTAACTTTGGACCGTCCTCTGCAACCTGCGCGTAAATCGAGCATCGTAAACTGCAAGAGTTACCTCCAAATTGAGATAAAAACTCCGCATGTCCATGTTCACTGTCCCGATGAAGCTAACAGTCTCATCGATGAGAATAGCCTTGGTATGAAGCATTCCATTCTGATAACGTTTTATCATTACTCCTGATTCAAGAAGTTTATCGAAAACTGCCTCGCTCGCATGGCGAGCCATAATCGAGTCTAACCTCTCCGGCAGAATCAATTTAACGGCAATACCCCGTTTCGCCGCGTTACATAGGGCCATGACAATGGTTTCATTGGGTACAAAATAAGGCGTTATAATCGTGATGGACCTCCTAGCACCAAAAAGTGACGCGATTATAACCTCGTATATTAAACTCGTGCGCATCTCCGGCCCGGATGGTATGAGCTGCAATACCGCATCCCTGGCAAACTCTTCTGAAAACGTTTCGCTGGGAAATTGATGTAGATTTTCCTTGTTATACTCTCCTTCCCCCGCATCAAAGATAAAATCGGTATTAAACACGACAGCGAGCGATGACACGATGTGTCCCTCTAAACGGGCCATAATGTCAATCCACTGTCCTACACCCGCTTGAGTTTTAAACTGTACCGGGTCGACAAGGTTGTAGCTTCCAATATACCCGATGGATTGATCAATAATTATTAGCTTCCTATGATTGCGCAAATCAGTGCGCGTCGAGAAAGATTTGATAAGTCCCACACCTAAAGAGCGCTCAATGTGAACTCCTGCTGCAGCTAGTCTTTTCGACCATTCACCATTTAAAAATTCCCTGCTACCAATGTCGTCAGCTAATATGCGGCAATCAACACCGCGCATGGCGGCCCGTTCTATCGCGTTCATTACTTCGATGACCCGCCCCTCTACCTGAATGATGTAGAACTCTAAAAAACACGAGATATTCGCAGCATCGATATCATCGACGAGCGCAGCAAGGGTGTGACCTGCTTCATCAAACAACCGTATTTTATTACCCATAGACGGATAAAAACCAATCTCATTTGATACGACACTGGAGAGATCTCGAAAGAACGCTGAAACATCCATTTGTGATTGTGTTAAGTGGCGCTCAGCGACATCATATGCATTTTGATAATAATCACGAATGCGAGGTCCGAGACGAAGACGCTTTCTTCCCAAACGGTGATCACCAAACAAGAAATAGAAAACGACGCCCGCAATGGGCAGTGCCGAAACTATAATTAGCCAGGCCAATGTCGTATTTACCGCTAATCGCCGGTGAAGGATTCGGTAAATCATGAGGGAGCTGACACACATGTGAATTAGCAAAGCAACGGGCAATTGTACCATTTAGCAGCTTCCTTCAACACAAATTAAATTCACCATTGTTTCAACAGTATTCGGTGCGAACCCTCACCCTCTGGGGAACCAGACGGCATAAATTTCAAAAATTTCGGGTAAGCCCCCCTCCAATTTTCGATCGAGCAGGGTCAAATACTCGCCCTTTAGGGTGGCTGGCGGGGCGGAAATCGATATCCCCTCCATCTATCCGCCTAGAAATGATTCCGAAACTTAGGTCAATCTCATAAGCGAGGTCATAATCAAAAGATTTGGCTATCTGTTCGCGAGTTGACTTAAGCGACGCATCACCGTGCCAGAATGCCCCCTTATGATCCATGTCATTTTCATCGCGAACAAGTTTAGGCAATTCAGAAAAATCGATATCTATCTGAAGCTCTGAAGTGCCTTCATCTTGATCAATTTCAGCATACTCTTGGGCATGAAGCGCCATAGGTAAGCTCGTAATAAGTATTAATACAAAAATTGTCTGGAAAACTCTCATAACATCTGAACGCATGCGAGCGCGTAATGTTCCGAATTTTTACAGCGAAGCCCATCAAATGATGCCGCTTTTGAGACTTCCCGACTCCAACTATTCTATTTCTGCAAGCAGCGTCACTTTTAGGTGCTACCCCCAGAAGAGACGACAATTCTCAATATAGCTGTTCGGCCATTCTCTGCGAGACTATGAAAATTTCTTTGTATTTGAACGCCTGCAATTTTTGGATTCACGCCGTGGGCTTTCAACAATGATAATAGTTCTTCGGTTTGCATCTCTAAGACATCTGAATTCTCTTTAGCTTCAAAAAGCGACGAGCCGATGAGTATAGGGTGAATATAGTATTCTGTGTCAGAACAATTAGAAGAAATCGAAATTGCTTCCGCAATATATTCGGCAGAATGAGTAGTGACGTACTCATCATGAAAGAAAATATCCAAATCAGCGCTCTCACAATTTCCAAGTTGCTTATACACTGGTTCAATAAAGTATTCCTCAAAACTAATTGTCTCAAATTTTTGAGCTTTAGTCTCCGCAGGACCCGATACACCGAACATAATGACGGGCGCCATCGCGACGGCAGATAGAAGCAGTTTAAACATTTTTGTATCCTCATCAAATTCAAAGATACAATGCCTAGCCATGGCTGTTTGTTCCCCAGGAAATAATATTAGTCGGCAACCGGCCATGCAACGTCTGCAAAATAGACGCTTTTTCGTCACGAAAAGGTGTGACGGGAGGGAACAAAACTTCTACTGATGCTTTATAAAACTGAGCTAGGATTTGAAGGCACCATTAACTCGAATGAGAAAAGCTGCATACGCAATAATATTGGGCCTGGCGATGACCTTGCACGGGTCATTGGCTCATGCGGCGGTGCCACTCGCTGAGATTGAAGGAGATATAACGCCGCAATTACGCGACATGCTTATTAGCGTTATAGGTCAAGCCGAAGCCCCACCTCGTTCATTGGCACAAGCTCGTAGACGGGGCGAAAAAGCGGAGGAACAAGCACGTAAGGTGATGCGGTCACAAGGATATTATGGAGCAGATATTCAATCCCAAATCATTGAATTTTCGTCCGAAAGCCCTGAAGAGAACTGGCGTCCGCCGACACCTATTCTGAAAATTCAACCTGGCAAACAGTTTTCATACAGCCAAATCGCTATCGAATATCTGGATACAGTTCCGGACATCAAGCCTGGCGTGGATAAAACCGTAGCTCTCGTCATTGGAAAACCAGCGATAGCAGCAGAAGTTGTCGCCGCCGAGCTGCGCGGCGTCAATTTCCTGAAAGCGAATGGCTATCCGGAGACTAAAATATTACCTAGAAAAGTCATTGTCGATCACGCCACGAAAACAATGCAAGTTTCATTCAATTTCGAAGTTGGTGATAAAACCCGTTTTGGCGAGATTACACAAACAGGCTCGGCCAATCTTTCAAAAAACTGGCCGAAAATAGTGGCTCCGTTTAATTCTGGAGAGGTCTTTAGCGACAAGTTGCTAAATAAATTGTCATCGCGCGTCATCGCGACCGGAGTATTTGATAGCGCAACGGCGGTGCTTGACGATACTAAAACTCCAAATAACGACGGAACAGTCACTCGGAACATTATTCTAAACGTTGAACAAGGCGACATTAACACGCTCACCGGCGAAATTGGATATTCGACCACAGATGGCAGCGGGGTAGACCTATCCTATGAGCGCCGAAATTTCATTGGTTACGCCCAAACATTGACACTCTCGAGCACATTGAAAACCAATCAAATTCAACTAGGTATAGATTACAATATTCCCTACTTCTTGCGCGATGACAGGACCTTAGACCTAAATACGGAAATCGCCCAAGAAGAAACTGATGCCTTTACGGGCGAAAGGGTTAGTGGCAACGCTCTAATTACTCAAAAAATTTCTAACAAACTCAAGATGGGTGCAGGATTGGGGTTAGAGGCCTCACGATACGAAGAGGATGAAGAAGACGTTACGGCCTATTTGCTAGAACTCTTGGGGCACGCAACATATGATACCCGAGATACCATCTTAGATCCGAGTAAAGGCATACGGATTGAAGCAAGCGCCCGTCCGACCTACAATTTCGGAGAAGAAGATGGGCTTTTTACGACAGTTGACGCCATTGCCAGCACATATCACCGTGTGTCTGATACTTTAGTTGCCGCAGGACGCGTGAAAGTAGGAACCATATTAGGTACAGATTTAAGTTCCGTGCCGCTCAACCGACGTTTTTATGGCGGCGGCGGTGGCTCTGTCCGCGGATTTGGCTACCAATCGATATCCCCAGAGGATGCAGACGGTGACCTTATCGGCGGCCGGTCTATCACCGAAGTCAGTGCAGAGTTTCGCTATCATGGCGACAGTGCCTTTGGCGGTGCCCTGTTTCTCGATGCAGGAAGCGTCGCGCAAAATGAGGCGCCCACATTACACAACATGCGTTATGGCGCCGGGATTGGCTTGCGCTACTATACTAGTTTCGCTCCATTACGCGCGGATATTGCCATCCCTTTAAATAAGCGTGAGGGCGATGACGATTTTCATATTTATATCTCTATCGGACAGGCCTTTTAATGGCGACGACCAAGATAGAAGATCGTTCATGGATTCGGCGTCTGGTATGGCCCCTATTGATCGTAACGCTAATCCTTGTTCTTGCCGTGATAGCGTTGCGCATCTTCATAACGACAGCCTCCGGCGCGAGGTTTATCGAAAAACAGGTGAACAATCGTAGTTTTGGATCGATTGAGTCTGTCAAAATATCGGGCCTATCCGGTGACCCTCTTTCCAACATATACGTAGAGTACCTCGAAGTTAGAGATAAGCAAGGCATCTGGTTGAAGGCAAATGACCTACATCTGAAATGGAAACCTACGGCCTATCTCTCTAATCATTTTTGGGTCGAAAAGCTCGCAATTCAGAATACAGAGATAATTCGGCGTCCCGAATTAAACGCTGCAAAAGCTGGCAGCGCTGCCCCTAGAGTCACGCTGGAGTCTCTTACTCTCAAAACTATAAATCTGGATGAAAGTTTGATGGGAACCGCCCTTAGGCTCCAAACGACTGGCCAATATACCGCTCAACCGCATGGAGAAATCTCTGCTAAGCTAAATGCGGTCCGACTTGATGAGCCAGGCGATAGCTTAACGTTAGATTTTTTAAGTTTAAAATCAGGAAAAATGACTGGTCTATTCAATGTTAATGGGGCACCTGGCGGCGCAATTTCAACACTTCTCAGGGCCCCAGAAGGCGCTGAGGTTTCTGGCAACGGTGCACTGCACGGCACAAGAGACGCAGGTGAAGGAGATATAAAAATCTCTTTCGGCCAAGCGGCATCCGTATTCGCCACAACACGATGGACTCCCGCTGAGCTCGAGGCAAATGCACGTATTGACCTAGATAATTGGCCCGCTTTCGATGTCGCACGGCGAAACTTGGGGCCTGCGATACAATCTCGAATACATATCGACCGAAATGCCATGCAAAGGCCCTTCGCCGCCACCCTAAATGGGTCAGGCTTGTCACTCGATGCCTCTGGTATTTTGCCTGAGAATGGCTTTTTTCCTACAACCACGCAAGTCGATTTAGAAGCTCCCAACCTCCGCACTTTTCTCTCCCTCCCTGAGGGTTACGACGTGGGCCAAACAAAGATGTCGGGCCGCGTTGAGTTAAGGAAACCATATAGTTTCGATGGCCGGATTTCCGCAAAGAAAATTTTCACGCCTTATGGATCGACGCCTCAAATCTCTGGTCCAGTAAAAATATCTCAAACAGAGCAGAACAGATATATCCTAAACAACGAATTGGTTTTATCTGACGCGAAAACACACCCAAACCTTCCCTTTGACCCAGCGGCGAGGACCTTACTGAAGTCTATAGTTGAGTTTGACACGGAGCAAAGCAGACTGTCGGCAAAATCTTTCGACCTAACATCAGGTGCAAACCACATCATGGGCCAAGGGAGTCTTTCAATGGGTGCGCAAAGCGTGAGCTTTTCGGGCAAAGCTGCGCTGAAGCTTAAGCCTATGGCCCAAGTCCCAAGTGGGATTTTAAAAACAGATTTCGAATTTACGAGATCACCCGCTGCTCCTTTGGCACTTAGGGCAGACGGTTCGTTCGAGCTGGAAACTCCGTTGATAACCCCCCTTCAAGAGTTAATTGGCAGACAACTCATTTTTCAAACCCATATACAGCCAATCCAAGGCGGGGTGATAATGTCAGATTCCAGCTTGGCTGGAGATAACATTAAGGCCGCTATTGAAGGTGTTTTAAACGAGCAGCTTAATGTCAAGGGCGAGGCCATTTTATCTGCGCCGCTCAACCTCAGTTTACTACAAATTACGGGCGGTGCCGAGGGGAGCTTCACTTTGTCTGGCCCACGTGACGCGCCCGAATTGCGCATTGACGCTACAGCGGGTACAGTAACCGCTCAAGGATACGCCATTCAAAATGCTCGATTGCGCAGCGAAGTCTCCAATCTCTTGCGCGCCCCCGCAGGTCCATTACAGATAGACGGAGATACTAAATACGGGCGTTTAACCGCTAGCACAAAACTTGCCTCTGTACCCGGAGCATATATCGCCGAGAATATTAGCATAACTCTGGGTCAGCTCTTGGCGGAAGGTGACCTTCGGCTACCGAAAGATCGGGTTGTGGTGGGAGAGATGAACGTACGTCTGCCGGAGACTAACGGCGAAGATCACTTTGCCCGTGCCAAATTAAGCCTGTCTAACAGCAGTGGTAATCAAGCTATTTCGGTATCAGCTGAGGCGAAAAAAATCTCGGTTGCAGGCTTCCAGCTCGAAACAGCGTCCGCTAAGGCTAGCGGAACGCTTTCCGAGCTAGAGGGTAGACTAGACGTTCAGGGTCGCAGGGAGGATGCGCTCGTATCGCGCGAAATAAAGCTGGACAGCCCTTTCACCTTGAGCCGAAAGCCGGAACAGACTTACCGCTTTTCAAGCGCTCCCACGGCCAGCTACGGCGATTTAAAGATCTCTACCCGATCGCCAATTACAGCGTCTTATTCTGCAGGCGAGGTTTCTTTGAAGGCGCCATTGACCATATATGATGGACTGATTGACGTCTTTTATTCGCGAACTCAGGCTGGAGAGAATCTTCAGCTTGAAGCGAAGAAACTTCCAGTCACCTTATTTCCAATGCCGGGTAATTTAGCGGATACGCTCGGGCGAATAAGCGTTGATCTCAACCTATCAACGGCAGGGCCGGAACCTTTGCGTGGAGAAGCGACTTTTACTCTGCAAGACTGGCGCGGTTTTGATGTCGAGAAAGGGCGAGGTCTGAACGGAACCATCAAAACCACATTAAACGACGCAGCGGCAAATGTAATACTTACCGCAAACTCTTTGGTTGGATTTAAGTCTGAAGGCCAGCTGCGCGTCCCCCTCAGGGCCGCGGCAAATTTGACAGCACTGCGTATGGACATGGATGCACCAATAATTGGGACATATTCAGCGTCAGGCGCGGCGTCCTCAATCTTCTCGTTATTCACACCCAGTGATGCAGAGCTTGGCGGATCAGTCGCCGCGAATGTCAACATAGCTGGATCGGTCAATAGTCCACAGGTGCAGGGTCAAGCCAGAGTGAATGATATCAGCCTCGAAATTCCTGAGTTAGGGACGCAGATTAGAAAAGGGCGCGCTGCAGTGAATTTTACAAATGAGACCTTTTCCGTAACAGATTTATTTTCATCCGACTCGCGTGATGGTACTCTTGTCGGCGACGGAAAATTTAAATTGGGCGAGATGGGCCGACCTTTGGGAGAATTGAAGATTGAGGCCAAGAACTTCCGCGCCTTAGACCGAAGGGATGTTGAGGCAAAGGTGAATGGATCTTTGACATTTGTCAGCAACGCGAAGGATTCCACACTCTCTGGAGATGTTACAATTGACGAAGCCGAGATAACCCAATTTATCAGCGGAAATGTTGGGGTCATTGAAATTGATGTGGAAGAAATAAACCTCCCAGATCAACGCATGCCGTCAAGCGAGTACGCACCGAAAACGCCTGTCAAATTAGCAATTCATGTTCGGGCGCCAAGACGAATAATTATTCGTAGCCGAGGTCTCGACGTTGAGATGAGTGCGGATACCAATATTCAAGGCACATTGGCTGAGCCTTTATTTTATGGAGAGGCAAAAGTTCTGCGCGGCGGATATAAGCTGGCGGGTAAAACCTTGGATTTCGAAACTGGCACCATAAAATTCAATGGAGAATTGGAAAATGCAAAAATCGACTTCAAGGCCATAACTGAAACACAAAACTTAGATGCCAGTATAACAATAAAAGGCACGGTTGAGGCACCCGAAATTGAACTCACCAGTGAGCCTGAACGTCCCCAAGATGAAATTCTCTCCGCATTGCTATTTGGTCAATCTGCTACAGAGTTGTCGACCGTAGAAGCCGCTCAACTGGCCGGGGCTCTCGCTCAGTTTTCTGGTAGGGGCGGAGGGTTCGATTTGCTCGGCGGCCTACGGGATGCTTTGGGGATCGGACAGCTGAGCGTTAACTTTAATTCGGATGGTAATGCCCAGCTTGTAGGGGGAAGGTACTTAGCAAAGAATGTCTACATGCAGATATTCTCTGGCGTAGGCCCAGACCAAACCGGCGCTATGATAGACTGGGAGATTCGAAAAAATATTGCTTTGCGCTCCCGAATTCGCGCTGATAATGATCAAGCCCTCTCGCTTAAATGGAAACGAGACTTTTGAACTAATGCCCAAATAATCAGGTGCTCCTAATTCTAAACTGGCATCGTCAAGTTGGCGACAAATGGTCATTTTGTTGAATCCGAACAGCTGAGTTTTTAGCTCTGCGAAGCCTATTGAATTTTTTCGTCTTTGCCTTTTGCAGGAGTTGAAGCTGAATGGACGCAACCGTGTTCATAGTAACCCCTTTAGACACATTGAGATTGTTATCGGCAATTGACTGAGCCGCGACAGGCTTAGTCAAAGCCTCCTTAATTGCCTTTTCTAGCTCGGCTTGATCAAGCGGCTTAAAGTTAAACCCTCGCAGCCCTTCTCGTTCGGTCACATCGATAAAGTCCCCCATCAATGGATAGGCTGCGGGTGTGCCGTATATTGCTGACTGGTGCAGGACTCCTGAACTTCCTGTCGTGCTGTCATAATCAAAAATCGCCAGCTTAGCCTGGGTGAAAAAACTTGAGACATCCTCCTCGGCGACGTAACCGTGAAATACAATGTTTTTGTCGGCGTTGTGCTCAGCTGAAAGTTTATCCAAATATCCAGGTGTTGCCGGATGATCGCTCCCACCGATTACTAGTTTTATCTTTTGTGTTTCACCTAAAGACGCATTTAAATTCTGTACGGCGCTTATTGTGCGCTCCAAACGCTTATACGTTCCAAATTTCCCCATTGTCACAATGATACGGTTACGACTTTCAAGGGACGTAATGAGCTCTTCCCCTGCTGTCGGGAAAGAACCATGCGGCACCATGAAAGCATTCCTTGCTTTATACTTATCTTTCAAAATATCCCAAAAACTATCCAGTGTCACGGTCATGAACCCAGACATTAGCATTGTCTTTGTGACAAAATAACTGGCCGCAGAAACCAGCTTTTGCCGAATAGGACTTTTCGCCAAATTCGTTTTACTTAGATCCACCGCTTCGACTAAATTATGCATTATCACTCCTGAGGGTACTGAAGTTTTGTGAGAGAGCGCTGGTGTCAGCAACCCTAAAGCCGCTGGGATTTCGCTATCTCCGAATGAAGCTGTCTGCAAATTATATAACGCGGCATCGGCATTACTGGATTTTAGCGCTTTAAGAATTTTAATCGCAGCAATAGGGCTGTTGAAACGCCACACTCTCTGGACTTCAATTTTCGAATCCAGAGGAAGCTCTGGGGTATTTCCATCATACTGATCTGCGATGACGATTATTTTTTCAATGTCTCGGCGCGCCGCGAAAGCGTTGACAAGGTGAAAGCCATACTCATTTAGCGACCCAGCGCTGGGTGGAAAAGCTGTAACAATTGCGAGTGTTTTCATGAGAAACTCCTAAAAGTGAAATAGTAAATTAGTTGAAATTTTGGTGATTAGCTGTGGACTGCTTATCGGCTGATAGGGAACCAAACTCTTTCAAAACCCGTGCAGCTGGACGAAAAGACTCGTCTGGCCTCATTAGTCCAAAGTGCCGTTGTTGCGCTTGGCGCCATGGCAATCGCCCCACCACCTCTTTGCCCACATGTTCGAAATCGTTGAGTGTCCACACAAAGACTCCCTGAGCCATATCTGATTGCTCTAATTGTCTCCGAAGTCTCGAAGCCTGGGCTGATTCTCCCATTCGCCTGATAAATGGGGGGTGCCATACCGACGAGCCCAATTCGGTTATCAAAACGGGTTTGCCGTCAACACGTGCAGCGATCCGTTCCAGCCGTGAGCGGAAACCCTTAGGGTCTGCGTATTCATGATAGGTGATTATGTCGAAAACAGGCATAAGACGGGTCGCATTGGCCGCTTCCGACCAACCTGTCGTCACCGCAAGCTCAGGGTATTGGAGGTGAATGTGACGCGCCATTGTTGTCAACCAAGCTTCAACCAGCCCAGTCCCCCAATGGTCAAAATCCAAGTCAGGTTGGTTTTTTAAATCAATGCCGAGAATGGCAGGGTGATAGGATAACTTCGCAAGAATTCCGTCGATATGAGCGATATCTGCTGACCAATTTGAGAGAGTGTAATTCGGACGAAGGTCAAAGAGTGTGACCAGGACTTTAATGTCCCGCTTCTCACAAATATCCAGAAAGTGTTTGAGTTTTTCTACTGCGTCTTCGTGCGTTTCCACACTATCAAAATAATCATGAGTCAGGAATATACGCAGAGTATTTACATTCAAAGCCTGTGCGTTTTCCAGGTCACTCTCGATTTCCGCTACAGGGAAACGTTCCCAAAAGTCCCTCCATGAGGCAGAGGCTGGATAGTAATTTAGTCCCGTAACTTTCGTGTTGAAATTCTGATTAAACATCCCCTTCCGCGAACCAAAGGATGAATGAGCTGCTGACACCACATCCGCACTGTTCTGCATCCATCCCGACTGCGTTTTATAAAAACGTAATATTCTGGTTTCTTCCGAAATACCCTTGAGGGTGACGTCAGTAATTTCTGTCTTCGATTCCAAATCAACGCGCAGGCTTCGTTCCTCCACATTGACGACTCTGAAGTCTTTATTCAGATCCTTCGCCAACATTTGACGGTTAACTCTCAAGGAAAATCTGCAGCGGGCATTTTTTGCAGGACACCTGCTACCGAGCGCATCGTTAAGCGCAGCCCCTGTTAGAATATTTCTAAGATCTGCCTCAGAAATTTTATTTTCAGATTTTCTGATGACTTCGCTTATTGCGAGCTTATCTAAATCCGGCAAATCAAACTCCGCTCCCCTCCACTCGGCCGTAGAAATAGCTGGCGGCAAATTAAGATGCGCATGCAAATATTCATCATGCCCTCTGGGTGTATGCAAAACAGTCGCAACCAGACCAGCAAAGGACACGCCGGTAATTAATGCAGATAGCGCGAATGGAACGCGCTTTCGCTTATGTAGGGCTAAGTGTGTCACTCTCTAACTCAACGCCTCACCGCATAAAGCGGTCACATTTATCGGATCTGAAGCGACTGTGCTAACCGATGCTTGCACCATCAATGGAGGAGAGAATGCCTCTGGGCACTGACCTAGCAAGAAAATGTAACCATTTCTTGGTTGAACGCTGTGGCGCTCTTTTATGCCAAATTGATCCATCCAATTTATCGAAATCAAAGATAAATCTGAAATGGGGTTACCATATTCATCAGCAATTTTATCCGATGTCAACTCAATGCCCTGCCCATTTCGAACAGGGTGAGATTTAATGGAAAACTCCTGCGGCGGCCCAGAAACCACGAGAATTTCTGCATTATTAGATTTAGCTCCAGAAGACTTTGCTGAGAATGACATTAGCCCGTTCAAATTTTGTGCCGGCACCTCAAACGAAGCTAGGCCATCGCGAAATGTTCCGAAAACAAGTGTAGGTTCGCCGTCGCGAATATAAGAAAGTTCAATCCTCTCAGCAGCAAGGCTCTGACCGCTAAAGTTTCTTCCCTCGACCGTCACATAAATCAGTTCGCCAGGCGAAACGGATTGTGGACCTGCATAGATAGTGAGGTTAGAAACCGGCTGGGCTTGCGCAACAGAAGTAACTGAAAACGCAAAACTGGCTACAGTCACTGCCACACTTACAAATTTTGTTTTTCCACTCATAACATCTTTCTTGTGCATTATTTGCCAAAGAGAGTTGCAATGCGTGTGCCGCTAGAATCGCCTAAATTGAGCTGCAAATTCTGCAAAATTGCGAACCACAATTTGCGAATTGCGAACATTTTTTCTGATTTGCAAAAAATCAGCGCCTAAATCCCAGAAAAAGTACGGTCCATAAATTGCGTAGTTAAGACCAAGAAATTGGAGTTAATTATGAACAATCACACCGAAAAAAAATCAACAGAGATAGTTCCAGATTGGAAGCATGACAGAACAACAATCGTGATCCCCTGTTACAATGAAGCCAACAGATTGCACTTGGAAGTGTTCCTAAATTTTGCTCGCAACAATCCCAAAATTTCATTTGTGTTTATTGATGATGGGTCAAAAGATTTAACCATCAGCCTCTTATGCGGAGCCATGGCAGCTTTGCCAGAGCAGATTGATGTGCTCATGATGACCCGCAATGCCGGAAAAGCAGAGGCTGTCAGACATGGCTTAAATTTCGCGGCAAAACGAGGAGATAAATATATCGCTTTCTTGGATGCTGATTTAGCAACCCCTCTTAACGCAATAAACGACTTTATATCGGTTGCAGATAGATTGGACAATATCGACGTTGTTTTTGGTTCGCGGGCGGGCGGCCTCGGTCGCCGTGTCTATCGTGATCTCCACCGGAAAGTAATTTCCCTCGTCTGCGCTTCCATGGGACGGCTTGCCACAGGCCTAGCTCTTAAGGACACCCAATGTGGGGCAAAACTTTTCCGAAATACGCCTCACCTGAAAAAATGTCTCGAAGAACCATTTACGGCTGGGTGGCTTTTTGACGTTGAGTTATTCTTGAGAATTTCTAATCCAGACAAACAGGAACGTAAAAATTTCTTTGAATACCCTGTGCTGGAATGGACCGAGATACCCGGATCCAACATTAAGTTTTCCGACGTCATACAGGGCGGCTTGAAGATGTCTTCTTTAATACTCAACCAATGGAAAATCCGTGCGCAATTTCAGGACCAACGCAAAGCTATTCCCGCGAAATCTCGACAAGTTTTGACGGCGGGCGAAAACCTCACCGTTCAAAGCATTAGATCCATGGAAACCATCATTGCTGAAGATAAATCCGCGATCACTCTCGATTTTTCAAATGTCAAAACTCTTGGTCCTTCCGTGTTCACAACGCTGACAGAGGTCTGCGAAAACCTGAGAAATATGGGAAAAGAACCATATATACACCTACCAGATAATACAGAAATCTTATCTGCTGCGGATCGTTCATCCTTTACGGCTCTATTTGATTGCACGGTACAAAATGGGCGCCCAAAACATTTTATCGATAATAATCGCTTTTCGTTAGTGGAGGCGTAAGTGTCCCTCATTGCAAAGAAACCAATAAAACTCTTGAGAGAGAACACCATATTGGGGCCGGCAGCAATTTTATTCGTTTCCGCGAATATTGCGAATGCCGCAAATCTCATATTCAATATGATTTTTGCAAGGCTCATGGGCCCAGCCCTCTTCGCGGATTTGACCCTACTTCTGACGTTAAAATTAGGCGTTCTATCATTTCTGGGCGCTTTGCAATTTGCTTTTGCAGAACGCGTAGCGAAGGAAAGATACAAGAGTGTCGGTAAAATAAAAGCTCGCGTCTTCTCGCTTCAGAGTTTGAAACTATCAGTTCCGCTGATGTTTATCGTTATTGTATCGAGTGAAGCGCTTTCGTCTATTTTAAACTTCTCATCCCCGATATCTCTGTCATTACTTGCATTGGCTATTCCCTTTTTCTTACCTATGGTCATCTATCGCGGATTAACGCAGGGCCGCATTGAAGTGCCCAAAATAGTGCTTTCTATTCAGGCTGAGTGGATATTGCGATTATTTGGGAGCCTCGTGCTTTGGAAAATGGGTCTTGGACTACCTGGCATCGCAATTGCTGTCGGTCTTTCCATAGTTGCCGCCTTCCTCTTCTCGACAGATAAAAGCGATTTCAAACTTCAGCAATTAGCGGAGCTTGGCTCGAGTGCTCAAGAAGCCAAAGTCTTAGGTGGATTGGCGTTGCCGTATCTTATATTGCAGACCGCTCAAGTCCTAATATTAGATAGTGACATTATCATAGCGAAAGCGTTCTTCTCGCCTGAAGCGGCTGGGCTCGTTGCAGGCCTCCTTCTAATCCAACGCGTTTTCTTTTTCGCCTTTCTTTCCTGTTCAACGATTCTTCAGCCCTATGTTGCTCAACACGGAAATAGTCGCAGCACTCTAAGAGAACTTTTTCTACTGCTCGCAGGAATAGCGACTATTTCTATCGCCGCCCTCGTGATAATTATCCCTTCCTCTCAATGGGTCGTGAAAATAATGTTGGGTACAGACTATGCCGAGCTTTCACCAATTGTATGGGTAAGCGCATTGACAGGCGCTGTCTTCATCATCAGTCACCTTTGCGCGATTTACCAAATTGCTAGAGGTCGAAAACTGGCTGCGTTCATGGTTTTGACTTTTGGAATTGCACAGCTAATTTCTTTGTCTGTAGTTAATCACTTATTTCCAGACTTAAGCTTACACTCATACTTCAGCATAAAGTTAGCCATTCAAACCCTTTGCGCGGTTAGCTTATTAGGAACAGTCCTAGCGACCAGTAGAAGGGCTTTAAACACTTAAAATGTCTCCTCGCTCGTGGACATACTTAGCAATTTTACTGGGCCTCGTGTTTCACGGGGCCTTGATGCCGTTCACCTATGGCCAAACATATGATGCCTATATCCACATGTTCTTTGGCAATCACTATTTAGAGTCCTGGTTCGATCCTTGGGAGACACGTTGGTATACAGGGTTTACCGTCACTGCTTACCCTCCTGGTAGTCACCAAGCACTAGGAGTTTTGATGCGCTTTATGGACATGCGCATCGCATTCATATTACTTCAATTGCTGGCAGTTGGGTTACTCATCACTGGCGTTTTTCGATTCAGCCGACTTTGGGTCAATGATAGAGCAGCCTCCTATGCGGCTATGCTATGCGCCTTTTCGACAAGTATCTCAGAAACTCTACATATATTTGGACAATTACCGACCACGCTATCAATTGCGCTTTTTCTCAATGCCATTCCACATATTTCAGGCTGGATAGAACATGGAAGAAGAACAGATTTATTTTTAGGAATCTGTTTGACCGCGGCGACAACGTCCGTTCACCATGTCACTCCCCTTTTTGGTACTGTTTTTTTCGTCGCCCCGGTCGGACTTGCCGCTTGGTTGTCAAACTTGAAAAATCGACAAGACTTAAAACCTGAGAGCACAATAGACACTCTTAAGTGGCTTTCCCCTGCCCTTATTCGGGGTGTCTTTATGGGTTTATGTATGCTCTTACTCATCGTGACGATCGTCTTTCCCTATTGGCATTGGTCTATCACAGACCCAATAACGCAAGTAAGCATTCCGCACGGGAGCAGAGAAAACTTTATTGCAAAGCCTAACTTGGGATTGATGTTTTTTGTAATTCCTTGGGGGCTACTCATCTTCACAGTACCTTACGTAATCAAAAAGTCGCTTAAATCTGCACTTTGGCCTCTTGGATTATCTGTGTTAATTGCTCTTTTTTTGGGAACCGGCGGGACAACACCCTTCCCAAAAATATTGTTGGGGCCAGCATTTCATATTTTGACGCTAGACAGGTTCACCTTTTGGGCTTCAATTCTAATCCTACCTTTTGCCGGACTCGCTGTTCAGTCTCTATGGGAAGGAAGGGGCCAAGTACTTTTACAAAGAGCTTTTGGACCATTCCTTAGCCGTGCGGGATTGGTCTTTATCGTGGTATGTTATGTTGGCTTTGCCGTGGGGACAGCTCTTTTACCAAGCTTTAGACCCACACAGCCGAAATTCATTGACCCCGCGCCCATCGTCAAATTCATGGATGAGGATCGCCACTCTGACTGGCGGTATCTTACGCTCGGGTTCGGCGACCAATTTGCCTATCATAGCGCGCTTATAAAGGCCGAGTCAGTGGACGGCAATTACCACTCAGCCCGCCGCCTCCCGAGCTTGATGAATTATTCAGTCGAGCGCTTGGAAAACTCGAAATATGCTGGCGTTCCAGGACTAGCCTCCCTTAATCAATTTCTCACAAATGCGGAGAAATTCCACCTTAAATACATTTTTTCGAATGATGAATTTTATGACCCCGTTCTGCACTATACTGGCTGGAACCCGGTCACGCGGCTAAACAATGGTATTAATGTTTGGGAGAAGCCCGACATTTCTCCTTTGCCAGATATTCGCGCGAAACGAGAATTACCTCGATATCAAAGAATAATGTGGGGTACTTTGCCGATTGGAGCTTTGGGCCTAGGATTGATAACCCTACTTGGTCTGGCCCTAACCCAAAATTTGATTTCCGCCAAATCAATATCCTTTTCCGAAGGCAAAACTGCGAAACCCATCCAATTGACTTCAAAAAGACTTGTCCTATTCACCCGCTTGGTCCCCTGCATCTTTGCTATTACCTGCTCAGCTTTTGTTTTTTTGATAATTAGCGAGCGCCAAAAACCTCTTTCACCAGAAAAGACGGTTGAACAGTTTTATCAGCACTTGGATTTTCGCGAGACAAATGCCGCTTTTGGACTGGTTAAGTCCAATCCGGATTTGGATTATGGGCAGTTCCTTCGCATCCAAAAGCTCACAGGGGGCCTCGTTCCCTCATACGGAAAGCTAACAGCTGTTACGCATAGTGATATCGAACTCCACAACAATAAAACCGCCAATATTCGCTCAACCCTCACCTATCTAACATCCATTGGCACGCGTTTAGTTCAGTCGAATCTAACGCTAAATCTGAGCGCTAATGGTCGGTGGCAGATAAATTACGAAGCGCCCGAAAAATTAATCGCGGACAACCTTATCAATACCGAGAGTAGTCCTCAATTTAGAGATTTGACAGCACAACGGATTTTGACACGAACTGACCCTATACAGCGCTTGGCTCGCCCAAAAATTGAACTCGTTGCAGCGGAGTTCGTTGAGCATGAAGGACGAATGTATGTGGTTGGACGAATTAGAAATATTTCTCAATTTCCCACCTGCTCGAAGATATTGTCAAAGACATTCTCACCAGATTCTCCAGTCACGCTTGAACAACACGCTGGGAGAGTGGGAGCACATAGACTATTACCTGGGGAGGACTCCGCTTTCCGCATTGATTTTGAAGGATACCTAAAAATACAGGACCAACCCTTGAATGCTGCCTATGACCCCGACCACTTTAGCGTTGCAGAATTGGAGAACCTGCCTAACAGTTTTTCATTGGACTTATCCACGACTGTATGTTCGCCGAACTACTATAAATCACTGCGCTTGTCGGAACTGAAGCTTATCGATCATTTAGATGGTCAGGCTGTTCAGCTCAATATATCCAATGAGGGCGCCCAGATTGTGAGCACATTACAACTGAAGCTAAGTTATATTAATGCCGAGGGCAAATTAGTGTGGGTGGAGCCCTTCTATCTTCAAAACAACTTGATTCCAGGAGAAGCGCGACAAGTAAACATACCCCTTGGGCCTATTCTCAAATTAACCGATGTTTCCAGACAACCAATTCGGATCAATGGGGTTGATAGTTCGATCACCAACCCTCCCTTGTGGCCACCAGCGATAAAACTACAAAATGGCAGCGGCCAGATCCTCCTAGATTACGACGCAATGATCTACCGCCCGCTAGACTAAAGGATGACAGGTATTGGCGCTAACCTTTTACCCCTTCTTTGCATTCTGCAATGAGCGCAGTGCATTTTGCAATGAACTGGCCAAATTTACCCTACTTTAACTATCTAAGTCATTGATTTTTATAGCTCCATAACTGGTCTGTGGATTGCAATGTATATTCCGAAAAATGGAGTATATGAATGACTTTCAAATTTAAAAAATCTGGACTTAAGTCGATTTTGCTATCAGGTTGCCTTCTGGCGGGCTTCAGCTTGACAGGATGCGCCACGACTGCAGTTCGATACGATTCTAACAATCTTGCGAATATGAGCGACAAGGCGCTTAGGCCCGACGCAGCGCCACTGGAATCTTCCGAACCACTTAGTATTGACCAAGTACGTAAACGCACGCTCACCCACAATTCCGAATATAGACGAGCTCAATCCCAGTTAATGGAAGCACTCCGAAAAGCCGGACATCGGGGAAAGGACATCCTCCCGAAAGTTTACGCGAACAGCTATGGCACCTGGCGCAATAATGTTGACGCCTCTGTTGGGGTTAAGGTGGAAGACGCATCAAGTGCTATGCCTGAAGATTTTTACACAGCCCAAGATCGGTCCATAACCGTTTCCAACTTCACCGCTAGCTGGGATTTACTGGAAGTGGGCCTAAGCGGCTTTAAAGCAAACCGGCGTGCGTTAAATGCATTTTCCGACAATGAGCAAAACCAATATCTCTGTAACAAATTAGTTGTCGATGTTGAAAATGCATACTGGCGATCGGTAGCCTTTGAGCGCGCTGAAAAAAAGTCGGATTGGCTCAAAAGCCGTGTCACCTATGCGCTAGATCTTTCCCAAAAACGCGCGAATGAAAATCCTGATTCCAAACTCCAAGAACTCATGTTCCAACGTGAGCTGATAGATATAAACAGATGGTACCAGTCGTTCTATCGATCGTTAGTTTCTGCAAAACCTGAGTTAGCGCGATTAATGAACGTTCCTGCGGGCACAGAGTTCACTCTGGAATCCAAACGCCTACCAGCAGATTTGGGAGAGCTCGGCGAATTAGATGCCGTCAGCCTAATCTCTGAGGCCTATAAAAATCGTCCAGAAATTCGCCAATCATTATATAAATCGGATTTGACTACACTTAAAAATCAGGAGGACTTGTGGCGTCATTTGCCCGCCATGCGCATCTTTTTCGGTGCAAACAGCACGTCAAACAGTTTTGTCCTAAATTCAAATTTTGCTTCCGCTGGCGCAAGCTTGAGTTGGGACCTGCTAAGACTTGGCCAAATTGGTGAAACAAAACGTAACGGCAAATATGCCTTAGCCAAAGACAAACACGAAACAGAAATCTTAGCTAGCGCGATTATGGCACAGGTCATGATTGCCCGAGAGCAAGTTAAAAAACTTGACTATGATCTAAGCCTCGCTTGGAAAGCGCTTTCTGTACAAGGCGAAATAACTGAAGATTTAAACACTGATGTTCAGTCTGGGAATAAGCCAGAAACCTATCTCGTAAAAGAGGAATTGATGCGAGAGCTTTCCTTAATTCGGGAACAGTTAGCACGTGCAGAGCTCCATACAGCAAAAGCTCGATTACAACAAAGTATTGGCATCGTCCCGACCTGCCAAGCGCCTGTCAATTCCACAACGTAAAAACCCGATTTGTCTTGAAGACATAATGCATCCCTGCGGTTGGGTCGCGCCTCCTGTGTCTAGCAGGGCATGTGTGGCCAGCTGCATCATGGGAGGGGAGTGCCACCTCTTTTGGCCTAACTAGCCAACTTGCCCCAAGAGGAGGTACTCTCCAACTTTTATGATTACGTTTATCGGACCCAAAAAAAGGACGCGTTAAGCGTCCTTATAGGCTTCGTAATTTCAATCCTAACCTAATTATTATCGGTATCCTGATTAGAGCTCCACTCCGCTAGGCCGAAATATTCGAGGATATGAGAACCTCTTGCTCTCTTTGACTCCAAGCCTCACGCTTTCGGTAAATCGTAGATGGGCTGAGTTCAAGGATCTGAGACGCCTTAGGAATACTCCCATTGCAAGAGGCAATAACAGCTTCGATAATGTCGCGCTCAATATTAGCCATTGGCTGGTGAATATCTAAAGTAAATGTTGTTTTTAAGGACTCTTTTGGCGTTAAAATGCTTTTGGATTCGGCCATGCCAATCAATTGATAGTCGCCTCTGGAGGCCGAAGGCCGAGCGGAATTCAGCGATATCATGTGAGGTTCTAATGTGACACCATCATGCACAACCGCCGCTTTTCGGATGGTGTTTTGAAGCTCTCGGATGTTTCCAGGCCAATGATAATCCAGCATCAAATCTTGTGTTGCAGGAGCGATAGACTTGAACTCTTTACCTTCCTCAGCAGAATAGGTGCGTAGAAAGCTCTCGCCTAATAGGATTACATCTCTCCCGCGATGAGAAAGCGGCGGAAGCTCAATTGATAAAACATCTAAGCGATAAAACAAATCTTCACGGAATCTCTTCTCCGCAACTTCCACCACAGGGTTTCGGTTCGTCGCGCAGACAATCCTGACATCAACATCTTCTGACCAGTCGCTACCGACGCGTTTGATCTGACCCGTTTGCAAGAACCGAAGTAACTTTGCTTGAAGACCGATGTCCATTTCACAAATTTCATCAAGGAAAAGCGTCCCGCCATTCGCCTGACTAGCTGCGCCTTTTCTTGCCTCTTGTGCGCCTGTAAATGCGCCTTTCACATGTCCGAAAATTTCGGATTCGATTAAGTTTTCAGGAAGCGCTGCACAATTCAATGCGATGAAGGGAGCATCCCGCCTTTGACTAACTTTATGTATCGCTTGCGCGGTCACCTCTTTGCCGGTCCCTGACTCACCCGTGATGAAAACGGCCGCATTAGAATCAGCAACATTTTCAATCATCTTATAGACGGCTAACATTGGTGCCGACTCTCCGACGAACCCCGGAATAGACGAGGTGCTCAAGCCTTGCTTTAGCACTTTTACGGTGGTTGTCAGTTCTGTTCGCTCCAAAGCATTTTTAACAGTGGTCAATAGCTTTTCCGTTGGAAATGGCTTGATCAAAAAATCATAGGCGCCTGAGCGCATGGCATCCACGGCAGTGTTAACGGACCCGTTCGCTGTAATAACGATAAAAGTGATATTGTGGTTTGTACCCTCCATCTCTCGGATGATATCTAAACCGTTCATATCTGGGAGTTGCAGATCCAAAAGCACTGTGGTCACATTGCCCTTGCGAAGTTCAATAAGAGCGTGACGCCCGGACTGACAAATCTGAGAGCTAATCCCTGCTTTTTTTAGATGCTGTTGATACATTAACGCCATGGATAATGTATCTTCAATAATCAACACATCGGGTGTTGCGTCCGCTCCAGCCATTTTTTCACCTATGCCGCCTCCTCATTTTTACCAAAGAGGTCGTCTAATTTTAACAAGGTAACATCGGCTATTTTTACAGCTCTCGTCCCATGCTTCACCATTTCCGTTACGGTATCATCAGAACAATGAGAATTCGTTAACGCCGCTGCGTCGGACAGCGCATTCAGTCCGTAAAGACCGGATAAGCCTTTTAAGGTGTGGCTAGCGCGCTGGACCATGTCAAAGTCGCCAACGGCTAATGCTTCGCGAAGCATATCTGTGGTAGCCTCTAAATCTGTTCTAAATTGTTCTTTAATTGCAGCCAAGTCGTCTGAATCGAGCCCCTCCAAGAGACCTCCCGACATCGTTAGCTCAAACACCTCTTCCGCCATCTCAATTTTCTCCTCACACTCATGCTTATTTTTGAAAGCAGCGCACTCATCTCCGATAGCACGAATGAGTTCCTGCGAACTAAATGGCTTTAGAATGACACGATTTATACCATAGGTTTTTAGCTCTTCAGCTTCGTGAATATCTCCCATGGCTGTTAAAGCGATGACGGGAATTTTCGCATTTGCGCTCTCGCCAGAGCGTAAGACTTCTACTAACTCCTTACCTCCCATTTCGGGCATGAATATATCAGTCAATAACAAGTCAAAACCCGACGTGTTTAAATAGGATAGAGCCTCGGCCCCATTTTTGGCTATGGTGAGAACAACACCCTTCTTCTCCAATATGCGGCTGACCACCATACGGTTTGTTGCATTATCTTCAGCAAGTAATACTCGCTTCCCCTCAATACTTTCCATTGGGACACTAGCATCAGCGGGAGCAACAATTTCGTTAGTTTTTTGGAGAGGTATATTTATCCAAAATGTTGATCCATTCCCTATTTGGCTATCAACGCCGATTGTGCCATCCATCATCTCTGTCAGTGTTTTACAAATAGATAGCCCAAGCCCAGTGCCCTCAGTGGTTCTTGTATCAACGTCATCTGCCATATAAAATTCATCAAAAAGGCGGTTTTGTTTTTCTTCACTAATGCCCTGACCACGATCCTTAACCTTGCAAATCAATGCATAAAGGCCATCCGAGCCTTTTTGCGTCTCCACAATGAGATCTACTTTGCAGTCGCTCGTATACTTGATGGCGTTGCTTACAAAATTCATTAGAATTTGACGAATACGGCCAGAGTCTCCTGACAGGTAAACATTGTCAGCTCCGTCTCCGATAATATTTAATTCAATACTTCTTTCTTTCGCTTGCATCGCAAATAGTCGGTAAACATCGTCAAACACGCTGGGCGCATGGAATGGTTCATTGACGATTTTGGCCGAACCTGATGAAATTCGGGCGTAGTCTAAAACATCGTTGATGATGCGAAGCAATGATTGCGATGTTTTTTCTGCGGTTTGAATGAGCTGCCTTTGATCAACTGTTAAATTTGTGTCCCCTAGGATATCCAAAATTCCCAAAACAGCATTGAAGGGCGTACGAATTTCGTGACTCATTGCAGAGATAAATTGTGTTTTAGCTTGATTGGCCATCTCCGCGCTTTCTTTAGCATCCCGGAGCGCTTTCTCAGCGGCTTTGGCCTCAGAAATATCTCGAATATAGGCGATAAATATATCTCCTGAAGAGCTGCGACTCCGCGAAATAGCAAGTTCTGACATAAACTCTTCGCCATTTGCCCTCATCGCCTCAATCTCAATTCGCTGCCCTAAGATATTTGCCTTACCCGTTGCTCGCATGCGTTCCATACCGGCATTATGGGCATTTCTATATCGCTCTGGAACTATCAACTCTGCCATTGATTTGCCCAAAATATCTTCTTTCTTGTAACCGAATATTCTCTCCGCGGACTCACTGAATTCCAATATTAATCCATTGGCATCAATGATAATAATTCCATCTAAAGAGGCAGAGACCGTTGCCTCAAGTTGCTCAGCTTGCAATGCCGCTTCTTCCTTGGCAAAGGTGGCTTTATTTTCCCATTTCAGTGTGAACTTCCGAATCCCAAATCCAATCATAAAAGATGGAACAACAGAACCGGCGATTAACAACAGAGTATTCATGGACGCGAACCTTTTTCACAACCATGACAAACTTTGATTAAGGTTCGGTTATAAAATAGTTGTTTCTGATTTTTCCAGGATTAGATTCTATCTGAACCATTTGCACAACGCGAAGACCGATTTGCAATTTGCAATTTATTTTGCCGTTCGCCTAGCAACGGCATGATCTATCCTATTGTAATATATATAAATTTTAGTTGGCCTAACTCTTGCGAAGTTTTTCTTACAAACTTTAATGGAGAAAACTATGCAACAGCCGTCAGAGCAAACGAGCTGCTTAATCGGGGAGAGTGGAGCCAGTTTCAATTCTCGAATAACCGAAACACTTAACGAGATAAAAATATTGGAACACAAAGTCCAACGGTTCCATAAAGCCTGCGCAAGTGTTTCAAATCGACCAATTGATCGGCAAAATCTTGTTGATGCGCAATTAGAATTGTTCACGTTAAAAATGACGTTGGTCTCGAAATGAGCATTTCTAAAAACCTCTCCCAGAAACTTGAAAGTTCCGAATTCTCGTTTCAAGCAAACCGGTTGATACATTGGTGCAAAAATGATGCGCTACCCTTTTGGGCAAAACATGGCATCGACAGCTCTGGCGGATTTCACGAATCCCTGTGTTATGATGGTTCCCCAGATCTATTTTCTAAGCGCCGTGTACGAGTTCAAGCGCGGCAGTGCTATGTATATTCATTAGCCAACAGTAAAGCTTGGTTTGCGGCCTCAGACATCGCGTCAAATCACGCTTGGAAATACCTATCCCAGCAGGGCCTACAATCAGGTGAGAGCTTCCCAGGAGAACAGTTCTCTGGTTGTGCCCATTTGCTAAATATAGATGGAAGCCTACAGGACAGCACAAGAGACACTTATGATCAAGCCTTTCTACTTCTGGCAAGTGCTTGGCATTTTCGTGCCACGAATTCCCCTCATGCGTATGATTTAATTTACGCAACTACCGCATTTCTTAACGAGCACTTCAAATCCAATGCAGGAGGTTGGGTTGAAAACTGTAATAATAGCCTTCCACGTCGTCAGAACCCGCATATGCATCTTTTTGAGGCCTTCCTAGCGTCATATGAGGCGACCTATGACGATATGTTTCTGGAGTTAGCCGATGAAATTTTTGGGCTTTTCAAAACCAGTTTCTACAATTTACCCAATCATTGCGTCCTTGAATACTTCGACGAAGTTTGGACACCCGTAAACATTGAGAGTGCCAGAGTCGAACCTGGTCATATGATGGAGTGGTGTTGGTTGCTTGAATGGTATGGTCGCCTCCGCAAGCGGCAAGTCAAACAATATGTCGACTCGCTATATTACTCGGCAGTCTCATCTGGATTAAACCTAAAAACTGGCTTCCTCATAAACGAATATAGTTTGGACGGTACCATATCTGACGGGAAAAGTCGGTTGTGGCCTCAAACCGAATTTATAAAGGCTTGTATATCGAGGTATAGGCTCGGGCACTCTGATGCCCTCCAAGAAGCCGCAATCATGATTGATAAATTGCTTACGCATTTTTTAGACACCCCCATGAAGGGTGGTTGGTACGATTGTTTAGATAAGGATGGAAATATTGCGTCTTCAGGAATGCCAGCAAGTACATTCTATCACTTAGCTTGCGCGGTAAGGGAAGTAGATATGGTCATCAAAGGTTACTGATTGTGAATCGCTTTGGCATGATTAAATGGTCATGCTAAAGCCTCTCCTATCCCGCGAAACAGTAAGAAGACCTTCTCCTCTTCATTTAAGCTCAAGCCCGGCAGTTTAGCTTTGCAGATCATAATTAGAACTGAAAACAGCGCTCAGAGATTGTGTCGCCAGAGAGAAATTCCAGTTTTTAAGACGGGCATTACGTTTTCTGTTTAACAATCCGGTAAAGCAAAATCGTCATGATCATCGTTCCAAGGAAGATATAAGCGTTAATCCCCCCGAAAGTGGCACTGGCCAAGGCGGGGCCTGGACACAGGCCAGCTAATCCCCACCCAACACCAAAAAGTCCTGCGCCTATTAATAGTGGGGGATCAATATCAGTGCGCGTAGGAAGACGAAAGCCGTCTTCAAATAAAGGGCGTTCGCGCTTCAACACCAAACGATATCCAATGAATGTAACAATCAACGCACCGCCCATCACAAAGGCTAAACTGGGGTCCCAATCTCCGAAAATATCAAGGAAGGACATCACCTTGTTAGGGTTGACCATCTGGGATACCGTCAATCCGCCACCAAATAGCAAGCCGGATATAAATGTAGAAATAGAAAGCCGCATATTAAAGACCTCCCAATAGGCGTAAGCCGAATACCGTTATTACCCCAGTTGTCATGAAGGTGAGGGTTGCCAAAACTGAGCGCATCGACAGACGCGCATTTCCGCAGACACCATGTCCACTGGTACAACCATTACCAAGTTGTGTGCCAATACCCACAAGCACTGCGGCGACAATCAGTAAAGGCCCGGTTGTCGGAAATTGCACATCAAGAAGCGAGCTATCAAATAACCCAACAATCAATGGAGCTATGATGAGCCCTGCCAAAAACGTCCAGCGCCATAATTTATCGCCTTTATTGGCAGTGACGGTTCCGCCCAAAATACCGCTTATCCCTGCAATTCGGCCGGCGCTTGCCATCAACCAGACGGCAGCTAAACCAATCATTGCACCGCCAAGCGCAGCTGAAATGGGAGTAAAATTATCCATGCTCATATCCTTATGTGATTCCCCTGGCAGAGAGAGTTGCCAGGGGAAATCTTGGCTAAGAAGGGTCGATTAGCCAATTGAGGTATAACGGAGATAAGATTTAACTTCATTGAAACCCTGCGGAAACTTCTTTTCCGCGTCTTCATTGGAAACGGACGGCGGAATGATAACCTTTTCGCCAACTTTCCAGTCCGCGGGCGTCGCAATTCCATTCTTATCTCCTGCCTGAAGCGCATCAATCACCCGTAAAACTTCATCGAAATTTCGTCCCACGCTCATTGGATAAGTCATTGTCAGGCGAATTCTCTTATCCGGGCCAATGATGAAAACAGATCGCACGGCTGCTGTATTACTTTCATTAGGATGAATCATATCAAACAGTTCAGCGATATTCTTATTGGCATCAGCAACGATCGGAAACTCAAGCGTGGTATTCTGGGTTTCGTTAACGTCATCAATCCACGCTAGATGCTCTTCAACACCGTCTGTCGAAAGGCCGAGTGGCTTGGTATTTCTTTTCTTGAACTCATCAGCCAATTGAGCTGTTCGCCCCATCTCTGTTGTGCAGACAGGCGTAAAATCCGCGGGGTGAGAAAAGAAAAAACACCAGTCATTTCCGACCCACTCATGAAAATTAATCTCGCCGCCTGTCGTTTCGGCCGTAAAATCAGGCGCGATATCTCCAATTCGTAAACTCATTTCAAAAATCCTCGCATCTACGTTCAGGAATCCATGTAGTCAAACCAAGCATTAGAGTCAATATACATTTTACTTAATTATACTGTTGATTTTGTATATTGTAATCGCTATACACACTCCAACCAGCAAACTTGGAGCTAATTGTGACAACGCATGAAAATAACGCCCCCATTGAAGATTATACGCTGCGCGGGGTCAGCCCCAAGCTTGATGAGCTGGCCCCAACCTTTACCGCCCGCACCACACAAGGCACGCTATCGCTCGAGGGTTTACGTGGGCAATGGGTTGTTTTATTCGCTCATCCTGCGGATTTTACGCCTGTTTGCACATCGGAATTTATAGCATTTCAAAGTGCCATCTCAGAATTTGAAGCATTAAATTGCTCGCTCGTGGGCTTGTCGGTTGATAGCATTTATTCCCACATTGCCTGGCTTGAAAGCATTGAAACCAAATTCGGCATCAAGGTTACCTTCCCCGTCATAGAAGATGTCTCCATGGCCATTTCGGCCGCTTACGGGATGATTCATGAAAGCTCTTCAAGCACAGCGACTGTACGATCCGTATTCATTATTGACCCCAACGGCATATTAAGAGCCCTCACCCATTACCCCTTGAGCGTAGGGCGGTCAGTGAGCGAAATTATCCGCCTCATCAAGGCCCTCCAACTTTCTGAAGAAAAAAAAGTGGCTACACCAGCGAACTGGCAACCGGGCGAACAAGTTCTTCACAATGCCCCCTGTCTGTTTAACGATGCGCTCAAACAAAATGACGGCAAAGCTTGGTATTATCAAACGGTCGCCAATGATACAGGGAAACCTTGCCGAGGAACCTCATGAGTTACTCACAAGACCTCTCCCACAATGCCCCAGAAATTGCAGCGAGACTAAAACTACTTTCAAACCCCAATCGTCTGCTAATTGTGTGCCGCTTGTTGGAGGGTGAGATGTCAGTCGGCGATATCGAAACTGAGTTAAATATCCGACAACCAACCCTCTCGCGCGAACTCGGCCACCTTCGAGATGCAAAAGTCATTTCACCGCGGCGCCAGTCCAAAGTCGTCTTTTACTCACTCACGGATCCCTCCATGCGCATTCTCATGGAAGCCATTTGTGATGTGAGCAGAGGGCGAACGAGAAATAAACCGGTCAACAGTCACGCCGCAATTGGAGCCAATACAATAGCCTTTAATCCACGGCCAAAGTTTACGAACACGGGCCAGGCTCTCCAAGGCAAGGGCAATGACGACGCTGCTTCAAGTTTGCAAAGAAAGGAGCCTAACTATGGCCTCTAATCCAGAAGTTATTTCATTTTTCGATGATTCCACGAATACGGTTACATATATAGTGGCCGATCTAGAAACGAAATTTTGCGCAATCATAGACTCTGTTTTGGATTACAACCCTAACTCAGGCACCACCACTACAGAGTCAGCTGATGAAGTTATCGCCACTGTCGAAGAAAGGGGCCTGCGGACTCAGTGGATTCTGGAAACCCATGCTCACGCAGATCACTTCTCTGCCGCGCCTTACTTGCAAAAGAAACTGGGTGGCACGATTGCCATCGGCGCGCACATTCCAGATATTCAAAAAGTATTCGGCGGTTTATTTAATGAAGATGAGACGTTCAAACGTGACGGCAGTCAATTCGGAAAATTGTTTGCAGAAAATGAAAAATTTGAAATTGGAAATCTGCAAGCCAATGTCCTTTACGTTCCCGGGCACACTCCCGCCTGCATTGCCTACCATATCGGCGATACGGTTTTCGTGGGAGACACTCTATTTATGCCGGATTATGGGTCTGCACGCTGTGATTTCCCTGGCGGAGATGCTGGCACTTTATACGATTCAGTACAAAAACTCTATGCTTTGCCGGATGAAACACGCATGTTTTTATGCCATGATTATAAAGCCGAGGGCCGAGATTACTACGCCTGGGAAACGACTGTTGGTGAACAAAAAGCCAATAACATTCATCTTCATTCAGGCGTGAGTCGTGATGAATTTATTAAAATGAGAAATGCGAGAGACAAGACTTTGGACATGCCAAAGCTCATCCTCCCATCCATTCAAATCAACATGCGTGCAGGTGAGCTACCAGAGCCGGAAGAGAATGGCACTCGCTATCTAAAAATTCCATTAAACGCGGTTTAGAGGCCATTATGGAACCAAAGACACTCACGGACACGCTATCTGTTGCAGCGCAATTGAAACTAGGCGACTTAAAGGCGTTACAAGAGGCAGGTTATAAAACGATTATTAATAACCGACCTGATGGAGAAGCGCCGCGACAGCCTCGAAACAACACGCTGCAGAAGCGAGCCGAGGAGCTGGGCCTAGAATATTACTACATCCCTGTTGAGCCGAGCGGCTTAACTGACAAGAACCTCAATGATTTCAAAGCCGCGCTCTCGTCAGCGCCCAGCCCCGCACTAGCTTTTTGCCGCACAGGTACCCGCTCAACAACACTCTGGGCCCATGCCCTGGCTGGTGAGCTCCCCGCAGGAACAATCGTAAGCAAAGCGGCAAATGCAGGGTATGACCTATCGAAAATAAAGCCAGAACTAGAAAGGCGCGAAAAAATTATGACGCCCTCCATAACTAACGCTCCTGCTAAACACACGGTGGTAATCATCGGGGGTGGCTCTGCAGGAATAGCGACAGCTGCGAGCTTACTGAAACGAAAACCAAATCTGGACATTGCTATTGTTGAACCAAGTGAGGAACATTTTTATCAACCGGGATGGACCATGGTGGGCGGCGGCATATTTAAACCCGAGAAGACCTGCCGCAAAATGAAAGATTTAATTCCTAACAAGGTCAAATGGATCAAATGCGCTGCGCACTCATTCAATCCAGATAAGAACTTGGTTTCACTCTCTGATGGTTCAGCCATAAATTACGACACACTCGTTGTCGCCCCCGGCCTGCAACTTGACTTTAATAAGATCGAAGGACTTGTTGAAACATTGGGAAAAAATGGGGTGACGTCGAACTATCGTTATGATCTTGCGCCCTATACTTGGAAACTCGTTCAAGAATTAAAATCTGGGACAGCTATTTTTACCCAGCCCCCCATGCCCATTAAATGCGCTGGCGCGCCTCAAAAGGCGATGTACCTATCAGCGGACCATTGGCTTAAATCAGGGGTTCTAAAAAATATTAATGTGAAGTTCTGCAACACAGGCGGCGCTATCTTTGGCATCGCCGCCTTCGTTCCTGCACTGATGGAATATGTGAAACGCTATAATGCCGAGCTAAACTTCGGAGAAACCCTTGTGAAAGTGGACGGACCCAACAAAACAGCATGGTTCGAGAGAACTGATCAAAATGGATCGAAAACACTAATCGAGCGACAATTTGATATGCTCCATGTTTGCCCACCGCAATCGGCCCCAGATTTCATAAAATCCAGCCCTCTTGCGAATGAAGCTGGATGGGTTGATGTTGACCAGCATACCCTACAGCACAATAGGTACTCTAATATTTACGGCCTAGGAGATGCCGGCTCCACACCAAATGCGAAGACAATGGCAGCCGCGCGCAAGCAAGCCCCCATAGTCGCCAATAATATCGTGGCGCAAATGGATTCGTTAAATTCCCGCGCGAATTATGATGGCTATGGCGCATGCCCGCTAACCGTTGAAAAAGGCAAAGTTGTTCTAGCTGAATTTGGGTATGGTGGGAAATTACTCCCCTCCCTGCCCCTTTGGATGCTGAAGGGGACTAAACCGACCCGCGCGGCTTGGTTTATGAAGGACAGTCTCCTGCCCAACGTTTATTGGAATCAGATGCTGAAGGGTAAAGAATTTCTAGCAAAGCCTGAAATCACTTTACACTAGCCCGTGTTTTGAGCAGGCTCTGTGCAGGCGGAATGATTTATGTCATTTAAATTGTCAAATTACTTCCCAGTATTAAGTTGGGGTAGAGCCTACAAAGGCGGAACATTTGTGAATGATGGTATTGCCGCCATCATTGTAACAATCATGTTAATTCCGCAATCATTAGCCTACGCCCTTCTTGCAGGCTTGCCGCCACAAGTGGGATTATACGCCAGTATTTTACCCCTTGTCGCCTACGCTATTTTTGGCACCAGTCGCACCCTGGCAGTAGGGCCGGTAGCCGTGATTTCACTGATGACCGCCGTAGCCGCGGGAAAATTAGCCGCGCAAGGCACACCGGAATACTTGGCTGTGGCCATATTATTGGCGCTGATCTCTGGCATCATGTTAACAGTGATGGGATTATTAAAACTGGGATTCATCGCAAATTTCTTGAGCCATCCAGTTATTTCAGGGTTTATTACGGCTTCTGGTCTCTTAATTGCGGTTAGCCAGCTGAAACACATTTTGGGGGTTGATGCATCCGGGCATAATATTCTGGAAATGGGACAAAGTTTGATCTCCAAGCTACCCGAAACCAGTACACCTACCCTAACGATTGGGATAATCGCGACGCTATTTTTATTTTGGGTTCGGAAAGGCCTCAAACCGCTTTTGATGAAGCTGGGACTATCTGAACGCTTGGCCGGTATCGGAACAAAAATTGGCCCCGTCATCGCTGTCGTGATTTCAATTCTATCGGTACATTTTTTAGGGCTTGCAAATCAAGGGGTCAAAATCGTAGGCGACATCCCCAAAGGTCTCCCTCCATTAACAGTACCTGAGTTCGACTTAGAGCTTTGGCGCAGTCTCTTAGCATCCTCACTCATTATTGCGATTATCGGGTTTGTTGAGAGTATTTCGGTCGCGCAAACCCTCGCAGCAAAGAGACGACAACGTATTGACCCAGATCAGGAGTTAATTGGTCTGGGCACCGCTAATATCGCGGGTGCATTTTCAGGCGGGTACCCAGTCACAGGAGGTTTCGCGCGCTCTGCCGTCAATTTTGACGCTGGCGCAGAGACGCCAGCTGCGGGCGCCTTCACGGCGATTGGTATTGCTCTCGCCACCCTCTTTCTGACACCCCTGCTTTACTTTTTACCTATAGCCACCCTGGCCGCGACCATCATCGTCGCAGTTTTGTCATTAGTCGATATTGCCTCCATCAAGCAGGCCTGGGCTTACTCCAAAGCTGATTTCGCGGCCATGATGGTAACCATTTTTATAACCCTAATTTTAGGAGTAGAGGCGGGCGTTATGTCCGGCGTCATCATTTCAATAGCAATGTTTCTTTATAAGTCTTCTCGACCTCATTTCGCGGTGGTCGGACAGGTGAGAGATACGGATCACTTCCGCAATGTAGAGCGTCATAACGTCATAACGAGCCCACGTTTGCTAACCTTGAGAATTGATGAATCCCTCTATTTTGCGAATGCTCGCTTTATGGAGGATGCCATATACGATCTCGCTTTAGACAAACCGCAAATCGAGCATGTTGTTTTGATGTGTTCTGCCGTGAATGATATAGATCTAAGCGCCTTGGAAAGTTTAGAGGCGATAAACGAGCGACTTATGACAGCAAATATCAAATTTCACCTGTCCGAAGTAAAAGGACCAGTGATGGATAAACTCAAACGCTCACACCTATTACACAATCTAACGGGCGAGGTTTTTCTCTCGCAAATTGATGCCATCAAAAAAACTGTAGGAAATGCTCACGGAGCTCAAATCGAATATCATCTCTGAAACTCATCATCAGACAATCATGTTATTCTAGCAATTTAAACGGAATGCCACCATGGACCCTATTGTCAGCGATCTCGCTATAAATCTTGCAAGAGCACAGTTCGCTTTTACGGTTTCTTTTCATATCATCTTCCCCGCTTTTTCCATCGGACTGGCAAGTTATCTAATGGTTCTTGAAGGCCTCTGGTTGAATACCGGAAAAGAAACCTATCTGCGCCTTTTCAAATATTGGCGAAAAATCTTCGCTGTGGCCTTCGGCATGGGAGTGGTATCCGGCATCGTTATGGCATATCAATTCGGTACTAATTGGAGCGTTTTCTCTGACCTAGCAGGTCCCGTAATTGGCCCGCTTATGGCATATGAAGTCTTAACGGCATTCTTTTTGGAGGCTGGTTTTCTTGGCATCATGCTCTTCGGCATGGGCCGAGTCTCTAAACGCCTTCACTTCATCGCAACAATTATGGTGGCCTTTGGAACTCTGCTTTCAGCAACCTGGATTTTATCCGTAAACAGCTGGATGCAAACGCCCGCAGGCTTTTCAATCAATGAAGCCGGACAATTTATTCCAGAGGACTGGATGGAAATTATCTTCAACCCAAGCTTCCCATACCGACTCGTTCACATGGTTTTAGCCGCATATCTTACCACCGCATTCGTCGTAGGAGCAGTTGGCGCATGGCACTTACTTAAAGACAAAACTAATAAGGATGCTCAGAAGATGTTCTCCATGGCGATGTGGATGGCCGCCATTGTCGCCCCCCTTCAAATTTACGCCGGTGACCTGCATGGAATTAACACCCTGGAACATCAGCCCGCCAAGGTCATGGCGATGGAAGGACATTTTCATAGTCACGACCACGGCGCTCCTCTCTACTTATTTGGTATTCCAGACCAAGAAAATCAAGAGCTTAAATATGCTATTGGAATTCCAAAAATGTCGTCCCTTATCCTCAAACATAACTTAAACGCGCCCTTAGCAGGTCTGGACACGATTCCACGTGGGGACCAGCCTCCCGTAGCTATTGTCTTCTGGAGCTTCCGCATAATGGTCGGGATTGGGACGCTTATGCTAATCGTCGGCGTGACTAGCTTATTCCTGCGCTGGCGACGGCGCTTATACGATGCCAGCCTATTTCACAAATTTGCTTTCATTATGGGGCCAAGTGGATTTGTCGCGGTCTTGGCGGGTTGGATTACAACCGAAGTGGGGCGACAACCCTTTACGGTCTATGGGCTGCTGCGCACCGACCAGTCCATCGCCCCCGTCGAGGCCCCAGCGGTGGCCGCCTCCCTGTTAGCCTTTATCGTTGTCTATTTTGCGTTATTTGGCGCGGGAACTTACTACATTATAAAAATGATGAAGAAGACCCCAGGGGACCTTGCTAAACTCCCAGGAACTGTCACGCGGGCAGCGGGAACTACACAAGCAGCCTCTTTGAAGCCTGTCGCGTCCGACCCAGCCAAGTAAGAGAGCTATTATGTTAGATTTACCTACAATTTGGGCTGGCTTATTGGCCCTCGCCATTTTTATTTATGTAATATTAGATGGGTTTGACCTAGGGATTGGAATTGTATTTCCATTTCTGGACACTGATGGATGTCGTGACGTGGCGATGAATTCTGTTGCACCAGTTTGGGATGGGAATGAAACCTGGCTCGTCCTAGGCGGCGGCGGGCTTCTCGCCGCATTTCCATTAGCTTACGCCATCGTGCTTCCCGCACTTTATGCTCCCTTCATCGTCATGATCCTTGCCCTAGTTTTTCGCGGCGTTGCCTTCGAATTCCGTTGGCGTGACAAAGCCCACGAAAAAATATGGGACCGCTCTTTTTTTTATGGTTCGCTTCTGGCCACCTTCAGCCAAGGCATTGTTTTAGGTGCCTTTGTTCAAGGTATCGAAGTCGAAGGCCGCTCTTATGCCGGGGGATGGTGGGACTGGCTCACCCCTTTCTCCATAATGTGCGGCGTTGCGTTGACGGCAGGGTATGCACTTCTCGGCTCTACTTGGCTGGTGATGAAATCAGAGGGTGTCCTCAGAAATAAAGCTTATGCCATCGCCAAGCCAATGGCGATTGCAACACTTGTTTTCATGGGTATCGTCAGCCTTTGGACGCCATTCCTATCTCCTGAAATTGCCGAACGCTGGTTTACATTTCCGCAGCTCCTATTCGTGCTTCCGGTTCCAACGCTCGTCTGCATATTAGCGGTAATATTGGGATGGGGTATCATTAAGCGGAAGGACAATATCCCATTCCTAGCGACAATTGGTATTTTTCTACTCTGCTTTGCTGGGTTAGGTATTGGCATCTCTCCATACATCGTGCCGCGTGCTGTCACCATCGCCGAAGCCGCAGCACCAGATAAGAGTTTGATGTTCATGCTAGTCGGCGCTCTTATCCTCCTACCAATGATACTGGCCTACACGGCTTATTCTTATTGGGTTTTCAGAGGAAAAGTCGACCCGAATGCGGGGTACCACTAATGTTTAAATTTAAGCTTCTGCAAGAAAAAGAAAATCATATTGAGAAAACGGGCCCGAGAGAACTGCTCTGGTTTTTCGCGCTTTGGCTATTAGGGTTTATCACAATCACGATTGTTGGCGCCCTCATTAAGCTCGCTCTAAGAACCTGAGATGACAAGCAAAGCCATTCTCCGCGGGTTAAGTCCCGTCCGAGCCATCCGATATATCAAAACACACAAAAAGGAGCTGTTTTGGGTCTGGATTGCCTATCAATGCATCAAGGGCATGACCACATTGACCCTGATATGGATTCCTCTCTGGTTAGTATGGCAAGGGCAATCAGGGTAACCACCCTGCAACTACCAAGCTCGCAATAGCGCCATTACGCACTTGCACCTCTGCCTCACTTCCCCTATAGGGCGCCCCATTCAAGGCCGTATGTTTCCTTCATACGGCTTTAACTTTTCAAGGCTCCGATGGGCGGGGCCAGACCGCGGGAACCAACCCGTCGGCCGGAACCAGTATTAAAAGGACCATAGCTATGAGCACAGCTCAAGACTCCATGAACCCCACCACTGATGATTTTGCTTCAATGTTTGAAGCCTCCGTCGAGTCCAACTCGATGAAAGAAGGCAGTGTTGTAAAAGGCCGCGTAACGGCCATTGAAAAAGATATTGTCGTGATTGACGTTGGCCTCAAAACAGAAGGCCGCGTACCACTTCGCGAATTTTACGTCCCCGGACAAGCTGACGAAGACAAAGTCAAAGTCGGCGACGATGTTGATATTTATCTAGAGCGTATCGAAAACGCCCTTGGCGATGCTATTCTCTCACGCGACAAGGCTCGCCGTGAAGAAAGCTGGATCAAGATGGCTGGCTTCCATGAAAAAGAAGAGCCTGTTCCAGGTGCTATTGTTGGACGCGTTAAAGGCGGCTTCACAGTTGATCTCGGCGGCATCAATGCTTTCCTACCTGGCTCACAAGTTGACATCCGCCCCGTGCGTGACGTTGGCCCGCTCATGAACCAAGAGCAGCCTTTCATGATTTTGAAAATGGACCGTACACGTGGCAACATCGTTGTCTCGCGCCGAGCCATCCTCGAAGAGAGCCGTGCGGAGCAACGCGCTGAACTCGTTGGTCAGCTCGCCGAAGGCGAAACACGCGAAGGTGTTGTCAAAAACATCACTGATTACGGTGCATTCGTTGATTTAGGCGGCATTGATGGCCTGCTCCACGTCACTGACATGAGCTGGCGCCGCGTCTCTCACCCAAGCCAAGTTCTGGCTGTTGGAGATACGGTTGCAGTTAAAATCATCCGCATCAATCCTGAAACACAACGTATCAGCCTGGGTATGAAGCAGCTTCAGGAAGATCCATGGCTCGCAGCAGCAGCGAAATACACTGTTGGCACGCGTCACACAGGTACTGTTACCAACATCGCTGATTACGGTGCATTCATCGAGCTTGAAGAAGGTGTTGAAGGTCTTGTCCACGTTTCTGAAATGTCTTGGACAAAGAAAAACGTCCACCCGGGCAAAATCGTATCGACATCACAAGAAGTTGCTGTCGAAGTTCTCGAAGTGGATCAAGAAAAGCGCCGCATTTCACTTGGTATCAAGCAGGTTCAAGACAATCCATGGGACAGCTTCACGGATCGTTTCCCTGTTGGCTCAACAATTTCAGGCGAGGTTCGCTCTGTTACTGAATTTGGCCTCTTTATCGGCCTAGACGGCGATATTGACGGCATGGCTCACTTATCTGACCTGTCTTGGGACAAGTCAGGCGAAGAAGCTCTGCAAGACTATAAGAAAGGCGACACTGTTGAAGCCAAAATTCTTGAAGTCGATATCGAGAAAGAACGTATCTCTCTCGGCGTTAAGCAGCTCGTTAAAGACACAGGTCCAACTGGCGGCGGCAAAGGCGTATCACGCGGTAAAACTGTCACCTGCACAGTTACCAATGTTCAACAAGCTGGTCTTGATGTCACATTTGGTGATGAGGACGAAATCGCTGCCTTCATCCGCAAGGGCGACCTCTCTCGCGAGCGCTCAGAGCAGCGCCCAGAGCGTTTCGCTGTTGGCGATAAGGTTGACGCTATGGTCACTCGCGTCTCTAAGGGTCAGTACTCACTCTCTATCAAGGCGCTCGAAATCGCTGAAGAGAAAGAGGCTGTCGAGCAATATGGTTCTGCCGACTCAGGTGCATCACTTGGCGACATCCTTGGAGCGGCCCTTAAGGGCGGCGAATAAGCCACAACAAAAGATATGTCTCCTTAAGGAGGCATTAACCATAAAGAGCCCTGAAAACATTAATGTTTTCGGGGCTTTTTTTATGAGTCGAGCCGAATAGCTATTGACGCGGCAAGAGCGCATTTGCTTTAAGAACATCATGTTAAGGTCAGAACTCATCGATAACCTGCACGCGGAGAACCCACACTTAACCCGCACCGACACCGAACGCGTCGTCGCTGTAGTTTTGGAGTCTATTACGCAAACCCTTGAAAAGGGAGCTCGGGTAGAGCTTCGTGGTTTCGGGGCCTTCTCGGTTCGTCACCGAAAATCTCGTTCAGGCCGCAATCCCCGTACAGGCGGTGACGTCTTCGTACCAGAGAAGCACGTACCCTTTTTCCGCACAGGTAAAGACTTACGCGCCCGTATCGACGCCACAAAAAAATAACCTCCTGAACGGAAAATTAACGGGATAGTAACCCTGTTTCTGTCAGATTGACGCAGTTTGCATTTTCGTGCAAACAGCTCACATCTGGCCAAAATGGTCGTAATACAGGGGGAAGATCATGGGAATGATTTCCGAATTTAAAGAGTTTGCCATGAAGGGCAACATGATGGATATGGCCGTCGGCATCATCATGGGTGGCGCTTTTGGTACAGTCATCAAATCACTTATCGAAGATGTTATTATGCCAGTTATCGGGCATTTCAGCGGCGGACTAGACTTTAGTTCAAAGAAAATTGTCCTTACACCTGCGGAAGTAGATGCAGCCGGCGCCGTTGTCGAGGGCACAGGTTCAGCTATTAGCTATGGCTCATTCATCAATGCCATCATCGCTTTCGCAATTCTCGCTTGGGTTCTATTCATGATCATCAAGGGCATGAACGCAGCGAAAAAAGCTGAAGAAGAGGCACCTGCAGCTCCGCCTGCTAACGAAGTTCTTCTAGCTGAAATTCGTGACCTTCTTGCGAAGAAATAAGCTTAGTAATACTCAAAAAGAAACCCGCCTCGAAAGAGAGCGGGTTTTTTTATGCCTATAATTAGGAAAATTGATTAAGCGTATTTGTCACCCAAATAAACGCGCCGAACATCTTTATTTGCACGAATTTCATCGGGTGTTCCTTCAAACAAGGCCTCGCCTTGGAAAAGGATGGATGCACGATCCACAATGTCGAGTGTTTCGCGGACACGGTGATCGGTAATGAGGATACCGATACCTCGTTTCTTGAGATAAAGAACGAGTTCCGAAATGTCGGCAATCGCAATAGGGTCAATCCCTGTAAACGGCTCATCGAGGAGAATGAAGCTAGGTCGAGAGGCCAAAGCACGTGCAATCTCCACACGACGACGCTCACCCCCTGAAAGCGCAAGCGCTGGGCTCTTCTTAATATGACCGATATTTAGCTCATCCAAAAGTGCTTCAACATTATCATCCCACTTAGAACGATCGCGTTCAGTGAGCTGCACAACTGCTTTAATATTTTCTTCAACGGTAAGGCCGCGAAAAATAGATTGTTCCTGCGGCAAATATCCCACGCCCAGGCGTGCACGCTGATACATGGGCAGGTCAGTAATATCTTGACCATCGAGGGTGATCATACCGCGATCCGCCTCAATCAGCCCCATAATCATATAAAAACTAGTTGTCTTACCCGCTCCATTCGGCCCCATGAGAGCAACAACTTCACCGCGCTGAACCGTCAACGTGATATCTTTTACCACAACGCGGCCCCGATAGGCTTTACCGATATTATTTGCTGCCAAGCCCTTAGGCGGTGGCACGAAATCCGTCGCCATGTTCGAACGTGTTTTTGGGTCCGCGTCAGCCATCTTTGTTCCTTTGGTCTTAGGCCGTAAAGCTAAGACTGGCTTCCGCCTGTGTTTTTCAGCAAAATTTTCACGCGGCCTTTAGACCCGCATCGACGACCTTTACAGGTTCCCACAACTCGCGCCTCTTCAGTCGTGAGATTATAAATCAGTGTCTCGCCTGTCACTATATTCTCGCCTTGGAGCAATATAACGTCGCCTTTAACAGTGAACGTATCGGTCGCTTGGACATAGACGCCATTATTTCCACGCACTTCTTGCTCTGGCGTAATGTAGTAAAAATTACCTGTGGCTTCTATCCGAGAAATATCGCTAGCTGTAGAGGTTCCGCCCACGCCAGCCACGCCGCCGAAAATTCTCATTTTGTCAGCCAGGATGCGTGTTCCTCCCTGGCGGACGTCAACCTGCCCCGTCAATGTCGTAATGCCTTTAGCATTAACAATATCATCGGCTGTAGCATCAATCGGCGCATTGTTGTCACGCGCAAATTGGGCATTTGCTGTAAGCGGGATTAAAGCCATTAAAATCGTACTGGCCGTTAGTCTAATAACAGTCTTCATATCTGGATTCCTAATTTCCCGGGCTGAGCCTAATTGTGGGTCTTCCTGAACAATCGTCGCCCTGACATTGGCCAGAGAATCGAATAGCTTCAGTCTTCACATTGTACACCAATTTATCAGTTGTTGCCGTATTTCCGCCAGGTTGCCTAACTTTTACATTTCCAGTCACCGTGATAATACCCTTGTCTCGCTCATAAACACCTCTGTCACCTGTCACATTGTTTTCAGGGGTGGTGTAGTGAAAGTTCCCGCGCGCATCAATACGATTCACAGCGCCCAGTTTCAGACTACCACCCGTATCGCTATCAGCTTCGGAGCGATAGATATTCATTTGATCCGAACGAATTCTTGCGATGCCCTGCGTGACATCTACATTTCCAACCAACACAGTTAAGCCGCCATCATAGGTGGCTTTTTCGGCCAGTATTTTAATGGGTTCGTCGCCACCAAAAACTTGAGCGTGCACGGGCGTTGAAAGCGTCCCCACCATAAGAGCAGATAAAATAATACGCATTATTCGTCCTCCCCTAGACCAAGATCATCACCCTGTTCAATAATTGCGTCCATGCCATTCTTAAACACGAATACTTTGTAATTGTCGTTAATCTCGTAAGCATTCCCATTAACTATGCCAAAATTTCCATCGCACTCAATACGCTCGTCACCTTCTATGCGTTTCTCTCTAGCAAAAATCCGGGCATGGGTGGTCTTACAATGGTAACCGTCATCAGTGTTTAAATTCACCGCCCTGCGTAGGTTCAAAATTTTCTTTACATCGTCATAGGTTCCGGTCTCTGCCACAACTAACGATACGTCAGCGCCATCTTCGCGGATAAATTCTAGGACAGGCTTCAATAATGCGACTTCACTACGATTAGCTAAGGTACGGGTCGCTGTGTCAGCTGTAAGATAAAATGGTAGCCCATCATCTGTACGACCACTATATCGAGGGTTGACCATCTTTACGGACTCAGTGGGATTATCCTCAATAAAAGTCGTATTTGACTGCGTTGCAAATTCGTAAATGAGGTAGGCCGCAAGCCCTGTACATAGAGCCAAAAGCAGTCGTCTTAGAAACTTTATCCGCGACGAGTGTTTACGCGCTGCCTCCAAGGTTAAGGTGCGTTTCGGCTCCCACAAGCCAAGAGCTTCGCTGGCGGCATGGCCATCTGCTGATATAACCGCTGAATTCATAGGGTTAGCTATAGGATAAGGTACCACAAATTACGACAGCTAATTTCATCAAATGAAGAGATGTTAAGGTTGCTTAAAAACAGATTCTCAGGTCAATCTGGGCGGCGCATCTTGTGACTGAAAATATCCACACCTTCCCAACCCTTAAGGTCAAGCTCACAACGGGTTGGGATAAAATCAAAACAGTTCCGAGCAATATCCAAACGATCCTCCCTCAACAAACGCGCCATAAGAATATTGCGCAATTGATGCAGATAAAGCACGTCGGATGCCGCATAATCTAACTGGGCCTTGGTAAGTTCATCAGATGCCCAATCAGAGCTTTGTTGTTGCTTGGAGAGGTCAACACTTAGGAGCTCTCGCGTTAAATCTTTGAGGCCGTGCCGATCTGTGTAGGTTCTCACAAGACCGGAAGCTATCTTCGTACAGAAAATCGGGTTCAACTCCACACCCAAATCACGGCTTAATATAGCGACATCAAAACGCGCGAAATGAAATATCTTCTCTACTTTTGAATTATTCAACAGAGCTTTTAAATTGGGCGCATCGTAACCATCGCGGTCCATTTGCACGATATGGGCATTACCATCACCGGCCGACAATTGCACAAGGCATAACTTGTCCCTCACAAGCGATAAGCCTTGAGTTTCTGTATCCACGGCTACCGCGGAACCAAAATCAAGACCTGCTGGGAGGTCGCCCTTATGCAATGTAACTGCCATGCTCTATCCTTATTCTTAAGAGGGCAGACTTACGCCTTGAATATTAAAATAACAATGCCTGTTTTTCGGCCCCAACAAGGTTATTCTTCGCTATAAACAAGGAATGAAGCAACTGACAGATCAAGATAGATATGAGATTTTAGCTTCCCATCGAGGGCGTTTTGACGACAGATTCTTTGTGGGTGTCACCAGCACAGGTGTTTTTTGTCGGATAGGGTGTCCTGCGCGACTCCCCAAGCGTGAGAACTGTAAGTATTTCGACAACGCCACAGAAGCTCTCTCGGCAGGGTTTCGAGCGTGCAAGCGTTGCCATCCAGCCAGTTATGCAGGAGAAGCATCTGCACTCATAAAGAAATTGATTGCTCTGATTGAAAGTGACCCTGAACGACGGTGGTCGGAAACAGATATCACTGCATTGGGGATTGACCCTTCAACAGCACGGCGGCAATTTAAAAAACGCTTTGGCCTAACATTCACTCAATACGCAAGAGCTCGAAGATTAGGCGCTGCAGCACAAGGACTGGCTAAAGGGGAATCTGTGATAAATGCTCAATTGAATGCCGGCTATGAAAGCGCTTCTGGTTTCCGTACTGCATTTGCAAAAACCTTTGGTGCTGCTCCCGCAAAAGTCGACAATCCACCGCTTTTTATTGATTGGATTTCCACGCCCTTGGGTCCAATGTTTGCCGTCGGCGACGACTCGCATCTCTACATGTTAGAATTCACCACCAGAAAGAATATGGACCGAGGGTTTGAGAAACTTCGCAAGGTGCATAAGCGGGCAGTTATTCCAGGAAGTACAGAGGTTACGGAACAAATTAAAAATGAGCTCGAAGGCTATTTTGACGGGACTTTGACTAAATTTAAAACGCCCCTAGCGCCAACAGGAACAGAGTTCCAGAACCATGTCTGGAAAGCTTTACAAGATATTCCCTACGGCGAGAGTTGCGCTTATGCTGACCTTGCCGTTGCCATTGGTAATGAAAGGGCAGTACGCGCTGTCGCTAGCTCGAACGCCAATAATGGTTTAGCGCTCATAATTCCTTGCCACCGCGTTATAAGCAAAGATGGCAGCTTGGGAGGTTACGCTGGTGGGCTTGACAAGAAGCAGTGGCTCCTAAATCACGAAAAATCAAACAAGCCCCAATAAGGTCTCAATCACTGCATCCTGGTCTTCTGGTTTAAGATAGGCATGCATCGGGAGTGCCATAATAGCATCTTTTGCCGCCATCGTATTGGGTAGCCCGTCAGGCGAGACTGGAAAGTCTTTATAGGCCGTCTGCATGTGTGTCGGCAGAGGATAATAAGCAGCCACCGGAATTTCTGCTGCGCGCATCCCCGCCATAACCACATCCCGGTTAGGCACCTCAATGGCATATTGCGCCCATGTGGAAAGCCCGCCTTCAATAACCTTAGGTGTGCGTAGAATATTCGACTTCAATGCTTGCGTATATCGCTCCGCGATCCGGTTCCGCGCTTCAATCTCTTCCTCAAAAATATTTAGTTTCTCCAGAAGAATGGCCGCCTGCAGGGTATCTAGGCGGGAATTCAGGCCAATCAGCGCGTGATCGCCAGCGCGCTCCCCGCGTCCATGAAAGCGGAGACTCAAGAGTTTATCTTTCAGCTCTTCATCGCGCGTGAGCACCGCTCCGCCATCACCATAACATCCCAAAGGCTTAGCTGGAAAAAAACTAGATGTGACGACATCCGCCCACTTAAGAGGCGCATTACCATTTAATCGACAACCCAAACCTTGTGCAGAGTCCGCAATAAGCTTTAATTCGAACTCGTCCGCGATTTTACGGATACTCGGGTAGTCCGCAGGCTGTCCGAAAATATCCACTGCAATGATAGCTTTCGGATTCGAACTCTCCCCTATCGCAGCTCTAAGAGACTTTGGACAAATATTATAAGTTTCAGGATCAACGTCAACGAAGCATGGCGTTGCGCCCATAAGGGCAATGGCTTCTGCGGTCGCTGCATAGGTCCAACTAGGGCAGAACACGACATCACCCGTTCCTATGCCCCAAGCCATCATTGGCAAAATGAGTGCATCTGTACCGTTGGCGCATGAGACGACATGACCGCCGCCTTCAAACTCGGCTAACTGCTCTTCAAATTGCGTTACTTCGGGCCCGAGAATATATTGCCCATGCTCCATCACGCGCTTTAAGGCAGCTTCGACTCTCTCTGAGATGACAGAGCGCTGGGCTTGTAAATCTATAAATGGAAATTTCATACTCGGCCCTTAGCCTGCCAGTGCCAAATCCCACAGACAAAATCTGTAACAGATTATATCAATTTGTTTTCAAAGTAAGTTGCGCCGATAGGAGTCCATTATCATCTGCCGTGATCGTAGCACGTGAAAGCTCAGCCCCATTTTGCGTCATTAAAGTACTGATAAGTTGATAGAGCTTCACCGTTTCAACGTCATCAACCCAAACAGTTAGCGTGCCATTATCAGGGTTAATCCGCGAGAGACGAATATCTTGACGCTGCGATGTACTGATTAAGGCCGCCCGGTTAAAAGGGGCACCAGATGCAGAGGGCCCTTGAGCGAGTTGCGGTACCGCCCGGGAGACAATCTCATAGTCGCGTAGCGCTTTATTCGCATTCGCCTCAGCAGTGTTATGAGCAGTAAGAACCGGCTTGACTATCAAGAGAAATAAAATGGCTAAAACAATAGCTATTCCTAGCGCCGCCATAATGGCTTTCTCATAAGGTGCCCGTTCATCCCATTTCAGAAAGGCCATCATGACGCGCCCTCTTGTAAAGTTGCTTCGCCAATAAAACGTCCCGACTGTTCCCGTACTCCACCCGTAGTCAGACGCCCTCCAGCCGCGCGAATTACCGCTTCGAACTCCCCAGCACTTTCAAAGCTCGGATAAATCAAGCGCAGTTGTAACTCATTCTTGCTATCTTGATAGCGAAGTTGCTCAACCGATAGTCCTTCGACTTGCGCTACACCCGAAAATAGAATTTTCGAGAGTCGGAGAAAAGCAAGATTGTCATTTGCACCAGATTTCAAAGCACGCGTTGCTGCAAGAGCAGGATTAGACGGTGCAGCCTGCCCCGTTGCATCAGCGTAAATTCTCGCCGTTTGTGTTTTCAAGTCTGAGGCCTGAAGCTTTAGTGCCCTCGCCTCTGCTCCATGAAAAACCAAAGCAGCGAGTCCAAGACAAGCCGCCAGTCCGCCTAGCGGCAGCATTTTTTTCCAGTTGAATTGAAAGTCGCCTTTTGGAGAAAAGCCGTTTTGCAGGATATTTAGAGACTCATTTTTCTCAAGCCTCGCTCCTATAGCGCCTAAGAGCGCTTCATCAGAATAGCTTTGTCCATCCTTGGCCCATTCGATATCCATCGCATGGCCCGTAAGCCCTGTAGTTACAACTCGGTCAAGCAATGATACGTCGCCATCAAGGTCTGTTAGCGCCTCAAAATCTGCAATCGCCCTCAGCGGAGAGAGGCCAGCCTCTTTGAGATGGGTCAGGTTCTCTGACAGCACGTCTTTATCAATCACAGCAACACGATCATCGGACAAAGCAATGTGGACACGATCGAGCGAAACGGAAATTTTATCCTCAATCGAGAAGCCGGCCGCGCGAAGACGATCACGCTTGGAAGTATTTGGCAGATCATGGAGATATATGCGCACGCTCTGCCCGGGCAATATAGCCACGACCTCTCTTCTGCTACTCATCGGCGGTGCATCGCGGCCATATGTGAGGACACGGTCACCTTCGACGACACCCCAAAGCCCAGGGCCATCAGTACGGGTCGGCATGACAATGATTAGTCGCTCGGTCATTGTGTTTCTAACTCTTCTTCCAATGTTGGGCGAAAGCTTTCACTCCCCCACCCTTGATATGTCAGCTTCGTACCTTGCTGAATATCATATTCATAAGTGACTAGCCGAGACGCATTAAGGTAATCAACCCCGACTTCAACCCAGAGATATTGTGGCGCATATGCGATTTGATCATAAGCGGGTTCAACACCCGAAAAATCTTGCAAGGCTGGAATGTCTTGAAAACTCTCCTCTTTATAACCCTCCGGCGGACGTTCCGTGATTATTTGTAATGCCGTTTGGTAATGCTCCACCCCTCCCAAGATCGCGGAAAGCAAAAAGGCGTCAATCGGCTCGGCGGTGTTGATATTCAACATTGAGTTCTCGCCTGCCGCGCGCGCGCAAAGGTAAGGTCGAATAGATTGATAGAGCTCTTCCGTCATACCCTCTAAACTGCGCAGTTCCATAACCGAGGCCAATGCCGTATTCGCGGTGCGGTGGGGCGGTTCACGGCGAAGATAGTCCCCATCTTCAGCTCCGTTTAATCCGCGCTGCGTGTCCGTATCTATCCAGTCCGCTAACACTCCCGTCAGGTTTCGCGCGTCATTATCCGGCCAGCCAAGGGCAATTAGTAGATTCGAAAACTGGCGTCTCCCGACGGATGCGCTCACCCCCTCAGAACTCACAAGACTACCTAGGGCGAAACAGTCTGTGCCATCACGTACATTCAACCGCATCATACCCCCTTCATAGGGAAAGGTAAAAGTTTGCGCCTCCTTGAATAACTGGTTTTGCATTTCTGGCTGCAACGCGCCAAGTTCGGATGTTATATAGCTTTCGGCAAAATCTTCTGCGCCCTTAACGTACCAATCAACTTGCGCATAGTCCCCGACATTAATAGTTCTCTTCACGGCGAACCGGATATCATCCATTATGGCTACGGAAACAGCCGCCATTACGGTCATAATTAGCAGAGTTGTCAACAGAACGGTACCGCCCTCTTTATCCGAAGGTCTCATGCGCCAATCTCGAAGAGGTGTTCTGTTAATTCGCCATATTCATCCGTAACTTCTATCATAATTGCACTAGGCTTGAGGCTATCGCCGCCGCCTGCCTGCAAGCGCAAACCGTCAATTTTCGCCAAGGAATTAAATTGATAGATCACCGCATATAATTTGGCGCCTTGCAGATTTTCCAGCAGCACACGATCAGTGGTTTTGGCAAGCTGTGCTGGGTTTTCATGAGCATAAGATCGACGAATAAGGGCGCCATTCTCAAAATGGTACTCCACGCGCTCTAAGTCTCCCCTCTGTTCTAATCCGCCCGGATTCTGCCGACCGCTTCGAGTGAAACTTAACAATGCCTCCCCATCCGTCGTCAATACATATGGAGTGAGACCGCCAAGTTCATCTCGGCCTTGGCGCAAGGTTAAAGCCGACATATCCGACCGTAGAATAGATCTCGCAGCATTGAGTGAATGTATCTCCTCCATAGAGGCTGCCAAGCGGTTCTTCCCTTGTAGACTCTGGGTTAACGCGGACATGGTTCCCACGGAAATTAGGGCGAAGATAAATAGCGATATGAGAACTTCGACAAGTGTAAATCCGGCCTCTTGATGACAATTCACCTTCATATGGCACTATCCGTGCGGAAGGCCGTACGCGAGAGAATAAGCTGGTCGCTCTCAGCGTCATGGACGCTTACCTCCAGTTTATAAAACCCCTCGCTTTCAGTCTTCGAAGTCTCCAAGCGCCAATCATATCGTTTACCACTCACCGATTCTTCACCTGTCTTAACCCCAACTTCAAGCGGCGTGATACGCGAGCGAATGAGCTGATTATCTGCAACGATTCCTGCATATGATTTATCTTTTAAAACGCTAACAGCGCGAACCGACTCCGTACCCGCACGCGTCAAACCAATAATCGCAAAACTAAATATCAATAAAGCCGCGAGAACCTCAACCAATGTAAAACCTTCGTCTCTCATTGGATTGACTTCACTAAATTCACGCGCCCGTCGCCTCTGCTTTCAATGACATAATTCTGATCACCATTTGAGAGGGTAAGTTCAAAAGGCGTCGAAAGTCCTGTGGGCTGAAATAGGATTATAGGCTCGAAATTTTTTGGAAGCTCAAGTTTGGATGAATTCCGGCTGAACGTCATATGGTAACTTTCACGCCACTCTCTGGAAGCCTGCTCCGCCCATTCGCTATTTTCGAAACGATACAGCACGTAACCCCCTTCAGAAAACCCTACCGCATTAACTGATCCACTTATCAGGCCATCTTGGGCCAAGGCATTTAACTCAATAACTAAGCGCTCCGCTTCTTTATCCAAGGTGGATTTTGGTTGCGGCATCGATAAAATAACCACAGAAGACATAAGGCCAACGACGACTAAGACACTAAGTATCTCAACAAGTGTAAAGCCCGATTCTCTCGTGATACGGCGACCCACAGAGCTTATTCCCAGTTAACAATATCTGCGGCTTGATCTTCTCCGCCCGGCTCGCCATCGGAACCATATGAGAGAATATCAAAAACACCATTTTCCCCAGGATAGCGATATATATAGGGACGCCCCCAAGGGTCATTAGGCAATAATTTAATATACCCCCCTTTCCGGTAACGCGCCTCATTGGCTCCGCTAGGCATTTCTTTTAGAGCTTCAAGGCCGGCCTCTTGCTCAGGGTAGTCAAACATATCGAGGCGATACATCTCCATTGCTTGCTCAAGGATACGGATATCGCCCTTCGCCTTTTGAACAAGCGCTTTGTCCTGAGCTGGCAGAACGTTAATAACAACAAAGGTTGTCAGCAGACCTATAATCACAAGGGTCACCATCACTTCAACAAGAGTGAAACCTTCTTCAGCTTTTGGCGTCTCTTTTACCTGTTTATTTTGCATGTCTAAGCCCTCTAAAAAGCCAATGTATTTAGTCGTAAAATTGGCAGGAAAATCGCTGCAATAATCAGTAGCACAATTCCCGCAAGAAATATAATTATCAAAGGTTCAAGAAGGGTCAAAAAGACCGTTGTCGCGCTATCAAATTCCTCTTCTAAATAATCGGCGGATTTTGAAAACATTCTGCCCATGTCCCCACTTGCCTCGCCGCCAGCAACCATTTGCACTACGAGGGGCGGAAATACCGCGGTTCCCCTCAGCGCGCTACTAATTGCCGAACCCTCACGTACTTTGATTGCAGCGTCGCTTACGGCTTCGCGCATGACAGAGTTTTGCAAAGTATGCCGCGCGGTTTCCAGTGCCGTCAAAGCAGGCGTTCCGCTATCGACTAAACCCGCCATTGTCCGCGCGAAGCGCGCTGCATTCATATTGCGAATTATTTTGCCCATCATCGGCAAGCGCAGCACTAAAGTGTCCCAACGATACTTAAAACCTTCCTGTTTTAGGGCATGGCGAAACGCAAAGATACTTACGAAAATAGACCCTAACGTAATCAATCCCCATTTTTGCATCCAAGCGGAAAGCGCTATCACAACTTTTGTCAGCGTAGGTAGCTCTTGCCCGAAACTATCAAATTGATCGACGACCTTAGGGACAACAGCAACCATCAAGATTGCAACCACCAGCAAGGCGACAATCGACAGCACGATGGGATAGGCCGTTGCACCCAAGATTTTCCGCCGAATTTTTTGGGCAGCCTCAAGGTCGTCTGCAAGGCGTTCCAAGACAGCAGGTAACCTTCCTGATGTTTCACCCGACGCTACCATCGCCGTGTATAATTCTGGAAAAACTTTAGGCTGCCCCCGCAGAGCATCAGACAGACGCAACCCCTCCATAACCTGCGCGCGAATTGAAAGCAGTGCACCTTTCATTGGGGAGCGCTCAAATTGTAGGGCTGTGATTTTTAACGCTTCTTCGACAGGCGTGGCCGCCTCGATTAAAATGGCAAGTTGGCGTGTGGCCTGAGTTAAATGCTTATGTTTAACGCCCGACGCAGCGGTTCCAGCATTTTTCTTTTTTTTAGACTTGCTTGGCGCAAGGTCTAGCGGCATCAATGCTCGAGCGCGCAATATATCACGCGCATCACGAGCCGACGATGCCATGACAGTTCCCCTCTGGCGCTTGCCGGTCGAATCCAGCGCTGCATAGTCAAAGGCTTCCATCCGACCTAAATCTCTTCGGCTGTATTCGACTTACAGACGCGCAGTACTTCTTCCGCTGAGGTTTCCCCGGACAGAACTTTATCAGTGCCACTCCCAAGCAGAGTATGCCTTTTGGAAAACGCATATTTACTCATATCAGACTCGCTCGCCCCGTTATGTATCATAGCGCGCAGTTTATCATCGAGTGTAACAATTTCATATATTCCAAGACGCCCAGTATAGCCAATGTCCTGACAAGAGGAGCAGCCATTAGGTTTATAAAACGTCACATTTGATTTTCGGATACCAAGCTCAGCTTGTTCTGTCGGGCTCGGCTTGTATGGCGTTTTACAGTTTGGGCAAAGACGGCGAACCAAACGCTGCGCCACCAAGGCCGTAATCGTGGAAGAGAGTAAAAATGGCTCCACACCCATATCTCGCAAACGCGCAATCGCCGCGATAGCGGAATTCGTATGCACAGTAGAAAGCACTAAGTGTCCCGTCAGCGATGCCTGCACGGCTATCTCGGCAGTTTCAGGATCTCGTATCTCGCCAACCATCACCACATCGGGGTCTTGTCGGAGGATGGCACGTAACCCCGCGGCAAAGGTCATACCCACCTGCGAGTTGACTTGAGTTTGCCCGATGCCGTCCAGTGCGTACTCAACCGGGTCCTCAACAGTCAAAATATTCCGCGACCCATCATTGAGCTGCGAAAGTCCGGCATAAAGCGTGGTTGTCTTACCTGAGCCGGTTGGCCCTGTAACAAGAATAATTCCATTTGGTCTCTCAAGAGCTGTTTCAAACGCTTTGAGGATATCCGCTTCCATCCCCAATTCCGGCAGACCCAAGCGCGAGCTATCTTGCTCTAATATCCGCATCACCAACCGTTCGCCGTGACGAGAGGGCAAAGTAGAAACACGCACATCAATGGCGCGTTCACCAAGATTAAGCGAAAAACGTCCATCCTGCGGGACACGTTTCTTTGCAATATCAAGCTGCGCCATAACCTTCACGCGGGAGACCAAAACGGAGGCCAGACGCGCAGGTAGACTCAACATCTCGCGCAAAGAGCCATCAATGCGGAAACGCACCGATAGCCGCTGTTCATACGGCTCAATGTGAATATCAGAAGCGCGGCTGCGGATGGCTTCTTGCAGAATTCCATTGATTAAGCGAATAACGGGCGCGTCATCCGTACTATCCAATAAGTCAGAAGTGCGCGGCAATCCGCTGGCCAGCGCGTTCAAATCACCCGGTGTATCAATCGCATCTTCAGCTGAGCTGGAGAGGTCGGCCTGAGCGTAAACTCTGGCGGCATGGTTTTCAAACTCACCCGGCGTTACGTCGATGAGCTGCGCTGATTGGCCGATTGCGCGTCGTGCTTCGAGTAAAGCCTCAAGGCTAGCGCCGGGGCGGCGCGCGATAACAACCTCCCCTTCTTGCACCATAGCTAAGACCCCTTGCGCACGCGCAAAGGCATAGTTGAGCAGTGGGCGGGTAGATGGTTTAACCTCGGTCATTAGAGGCAATCTATCGGTCAAATCCTCAGGTGTCACCTAGGGATTTTGTGACAATGCTGTGAAGATTATTTCCAAAGAACAATAATGTCATCCCAGTCAAATACGGCCAGAGGGTAATAACAATAGGCCCTTCAACTCCCATATCAGACCAAAATTTATTGTTATTCGAAAATTTTTGTTGTTTTTCGATAAAAATTGGCTATGAATAGGAAGAAAAGTCCAGCTTGGGGAAGACAATGCTATCCATTAAAAATGTCCATAAACGCTTCGGCGACGTCCATGCGATGAACAATATCAACTTGGACCTTGGTCCAGGCTTGTTTGGGCTTCTGGGACCAAATGGTGCGGGAAAATCAACCTTGATGCGGACATTAGCTACGCTGCAAAATCCGGATGAGGGTATCATCACCTATGATGGTGTAGATATCATAGAGCAGCCGGATATTATCAGGTCAACTCTGGGCTACCTCCCGCAGGATTTTGGTGTGTATCCCCGAATGAGCGCTTTGGCACTACTTGACCATATTGCCATCCTGAAAGGCCTTACAAATAAGGGCGAGCGCAAGGAACAAGTGGAGACACTCCTGCAAATGGTAAACCTCTGGACTCATAAATCTGCTAGCGTTGCGACATTCTCCGGCGGCATGCGACAGCGCTTCGGTATAGCCCAAGCGTTATTAGGTGACCCGCACTTGATTATTGTTGATGAGCCGACAGCAGGTCTTGACCCTCTCGAACGGCAACGTTTTTTGGACATTTTATCTCGTGCGGGCGATGATAAGATTATCATCCTGTCCACCCACATTATCGAGGATGTTCGGGATCTCTGTACGGATATGGGCGTGATGGGCGATGGCAAACTGATCGTAAGAGGTGCGCCAGAGGACCTCGTTGAGCGAATTGAAGGGAAGGTTTGGACCCAGCGTTTCGAAAGCGACGAATACGTCGATGGCTTAAAGAAGAGTATGCCAGTCCTTTCGACACGTCGCTTGCGCGGTGCGACTGTTGTCTCGGTCCTCGCCCCCACCTCACCGGGAAAAGGTTGGGAACGGCGAGATGAATTGCTGGAAGATGCTTATTTCGCTTATTTGAATGGCTTTATGGGCGTTAGTGGGGCGCGCCATGCTGCGTAAACTTCTCGCTTTTGAGCTTCAGCTCCACACTCGTCAGATTGGGTTTTGGATAGCATTGCTCGTCATGATCGCTACGGGTGTTCTATTTTCGTCGCATGAAGACTTTGCTATTGGCGTAGCGGGCGGAGAACGCGTCAAAGTCAATGGCGCGATACCGATCGCTTTGACCATCTCTGCCTTTAGCCTATTTTCTATTTTCTTCGCCGCCGTATTTGTTGTGACCGGAGTGATGCGGGATGATACTCATAAATCCGTTGAAATCGTTCACTCAACACCCGTGAAAACAAAGGATTTACTAATTTCGCGGATGCTGGGCGTTTGGTTAGCCACAATCCTGAGCCTCTCCGGACTTGTCATTGGGACAGTGGCGGGCCCCTTCATGCCCTGGGGAGACCCCGAGACCTTTCAAAGGTTTACCCTCACCCATTATCTGCAACCGTTTTTTCTCTTTATTATCATTAATGCCCTAATTGTATCCGGTATTTATACAGCTATCGCCGTTACCACTCGCAATCGCGCCCTCGTCTATGTGAGTGCTGTAGGGCTCTTAGTATTGTATCTGGTGGGCAATGTCATAGTAGGTGAGCGTCCGGATGAATGGGTAGCCGCTTTGGCTGACCCCTTTGGCTCCTCATCTTTAGCCGTGGAAACCCAATATTGGCCCGCGGCAGAGCAAAATGCGAATATGGCCCCGTTTACGGGCTGGGTTGGAATTAACCGATTGATTTATGGAGTTTTGGGAATGGCTTTGTTTAGCCTCTCATTTCTGCTTTCATCACGAGGTATTCATCTTCGCAAAGGGAAACGCCGTAATGATGCAGCTGCTCCAGCGGAAACCCCGAAACAAGTCACGCCGGTTCAGCCTAACTTAGGCGCGGATTTTACCTTGCAGGCATTCTGGGCCCGCATAAAATTTGAGTATTTGTCGACAGTCCGCAGCACGGCCTTCGTTATACTCATTGGAATAGCCTTTGCTCTCTTCGGATTAGTTCTATTGGTGACCATGTTTATGGGAGCAAGCACAACGCTGCCAACTTCTAGCTTTATGACCCAAGTCGCTTTGGGCTCGCTGCTCTTCCCGATGTTGATTATCATGGTCTTCTTCGGCTCTGACATAATGTGGCGGGATCGCACGGCCAATCTCCATGGAATATTGGACGCCACGCCCGTACGGGATAGTTCTCTTCTATTCGCAAAATGGGGCGCTCTAGCTTTACTTCTACTGACGCTGGTGATGGGCCTCTTACTGGCTGGCATGATTGCGCAACTCGGTTTTGGCTGGGGGCGCGTACCCGTTGTTCCGGGAACATTTTTGGCCATTGGCATTGTAAGTTTCTTTGTAGGCTTTTTCTTCCAGGGCATGCTCGTCATGTTTATTCAAAATTTCATGCCAGGTCGAATTATCGGCATGTTGGTAAGCGGCGCTGTTTTGATCGGCCTTATATTCTTCATCGGGCAACTCCCCTTCTATCATCCGCTGATGAACTTTGGGGATGTTGGCGCGGGCGGCTATTCTGAGATGGGTGGGTTTTCCAATCCCAAGAGCTTCGGTTGGGAGTTCGCTTATTGGATGGGTCTCATCCTAATTCTGGGAGCGCTATCGATGTGGGTTTGGCGCCGCGGCTATCAGATTGGATTAAAAACACGCCTGAAGAACATTAGCAAACGGATGAGCCTCCCCTCAATCGCCACGGCTTTGGTCGGCCTCTTCGCTTTCGTCGGATTCGGTTATGCAGGTCTGCAAAGCTATAAAGCCGAAAATTATATGAACTCCGATCAGCAGGAGGCTAATCAAGCGGAGTTTGAAAAATTCGTCGGGGATATTTGGCAAGATCCAGAGCCGCGTATCACAAAGGTCAGCGTCAGAGCCGAGTTCTATCCAAATCAACAGACGGCAGAGTTTACCGGACGGTACATTATTGACAATCCGCATGATGAACCCTTGGCTCGCACGACTGTCTTCTCAGGTGTAGGTCCAAAAAATATCACCCTGCTCGAGATTGAAGGTGGCCGCGTGATTAAAGGCACTGATTTCGCTGACGAACTGCGAGAGAAGCACAGCCTATTAGAAGTTAGCTTCAATCCACCCATCGCCCCAGGTGAAAGCCGAGAGGTGAAGTTCGCAACCAAATTCGTCCCTCCAACTCTTACCGAGGGATCTGACATTGCGCGCAACGGAACATTTGTAGATAACACAGACGCGCTGTTAGTCTTCGGTAACCTTAAGGCTGGGTTTTTGAACGACCCAGATAAGCGCCGCAAATATGATTTAGGGGAGCGCGTTCAGTGGCCGGATCGTGACGATGAAGATGCGCGACGCTTTAACTTGCTAACGGGTTTTTCTGGCTATGCAGACTATGTAGATTTTGACGCGCAAGTCTGCACTGCTGAAAGCCAAATACCTGTTGCCCCCGGCAAGTTCGAAGGAGAAACCATCGAGGGCGGTCGCCGTTGCCGTAGCTATAAGTCAATTAAGCCAATTCATAATTTTTTCTCATTCCTGTCAGCAGAGTATGAGGTGCGTAAGGAAGTTTGGAGCAATCCGATTGGCGACGATGTCGAGCTGGAAATTTATTTCCACCCAGCCCATAATTTCAATATCGACATCATGTTTGATGCAATGAAAACAGCTATGGACACTTTCTCGGAAACTTTCAGTCCCTATCAATACGCCCAGCTTCGGATTATGGAGTTTCCCTACGCAAGCTTTGCGCAGGCTTTCGCCGGAACAGTTCCCTTTTCAGAGAATATTGGCTTTGTTCAGGATCCCGGAGATGCTGAGGATCCCGAACGCGTCGACTTTGCAACTTATGTGACGATGCACGAGATTGGTCATCAATGGTTCGCCCATCAGCTAATCGGTGCCTATGCTAAAGGCTCGAATCTTCTCTCCGAAGGGCTTACAGAAAATGCCACTATGCTGGCCTATGAACGACAATATGACTACGTGAAAGCCCGCCGTGTTCACGAAGAGCGTTCGACCGTGCAATATCTCGCGCAAAGAACCTTTGAGAGAGATGATGAACCCGTTTTAGCTAAGGCTGAAGGCCAGAACTACCTCAACTATAATAAAACAAGTTGGGTTTTCTGGGGGATGCGTCACACAATGGGGAATGAGAATATCCAGCGAGCCGTTAAACGTTTCTTAACGGAATATCACGGAACAAACGGTGCGCCATACCCTACGACGCTAGAGTTAATTGACCTTCTAAAAGAGGAAACAGATCCGAAGTACCATCAGCTCATCGAGGATTACTGGAACAAGATTACATTCTGGGACCTATCTTTCACGGATGAAATTAAGGTCACCGCCAAAGGCGAGTACTTTGACATAGTGCTCCCAATCAAGGTCGATAAAAAATATGCGTCCGAGGAAGATGGCAAAGAAACGTCAGTTACAGAAATTGCCGACGCAGAATTAAATGAGTGGGTTGAAATTGGTTTCTATAGTGAAGACCCCAAAAATAACTTAGGCGCTTCACCCTTCGCGACACGCTTCGTCAATCTCACTACGGCTGAATCTATTCAAGAGTTCACTCTAGACCAAAAACCGACGTATGTCGTGCTGGATCCCAAGCGATCTCTTATCGAACGGAATGTGAAAAACAACGTGAAACAACCAGCTAAAAAGCTCGCATTGAGCGAATGACCACCTTCCAACGGCTTCCGCTTAGGCGGGGCGCAACTTGACGGAGCAAAGCCATACGGCTTGCTCCGTTTTCTTTTGTAGTTTTAAGCTATTTATACATGGAATGGTCAAAGTGGTTCACATCCTGGAATATTTGCTCTAAGGGTGCGCAAATCCACGCGAGACGCGAGACAGAAATATGAAAATTAACGGCAACGAAATCCGTCAAGGCAACATTATTAAGCACCAAGATACGCTTTGGGTTGCGGTGAAGTGTAATGCGGTGAAGCCTGGTAAAGGCGGAGCCTTTAATCAGGTCGAACTTAAGAACATTCTCGATGGGCGTAAGCTTAATGAGCGCTTTCGCGCGGCTGAAACGGTTGAGCGCGTGCGTCTTGAGCAAAAACCTCATACGTTCCTATATGCCGAGGGCGAAATGCTCGTCTTTATGAATTCCGAAAACTACGAACAGATCAACTTACAATCAGAATTTGTCGGTGACCAAGCCGTTTACTTAACAGACGGCATGGCTGTGGACGTCGAATTTTACGAAGAGCGCGCGATCTCCATCGCCCTGCCCGAGCAAGTTATCCTCGAAGTAGCCGACACAGAACCTGTCGTGAAAGGCCAGACGGCTGCAAACTCTTTCAAGCCTGCAACGCTCTCTAATGGCGTGCGCACAAATGTGCCGCCTTTTGTCGGTGTTGGCGAAAAACTCGTGATCCTCACCGAAGACGGCTCTTACGTTAAGCGCGCAGATAAATGAGTGCTATGACCGAAACCACAAGCCATCTCTCGCCAATAATGCGAGTGATGCAATTTGCAGCGCGTAAGGCATCTCGCAACCTCCTACGCGATTTTGGCGAAGTTGAGCATCTTCAAGTTGCCCGCAAAGGGCCTGCCGATTTTGTGTCCAAAGCTGACAAAAAGGCTGAAGAAACCATAATTGAAAATCTCTTACGCGACCGCCCAGGCTACAGTGTGCTCGCTGAAGAAAGCGGCGAGATTATAGGCTCCGATAAAACACATCGTTTCATTATTGATCCGCTCGATGGCACCACGAATTTCCTGCATGGAATTCCGCATTTCGCGATTTCCATCGCTCTGGAACGTGAAATTGACGGCAACCCTAAAGAGCTAGTCGCCGGCCTTATTTATAACCCTATCACAGATGAAATGTTCTTTGCCGAAAAAGGTAAAGGCGCGTTTTTGAATGATGGGACACGCGGCGGCGGTGACCGCCGTCTTCGTCCTTCGCGGCGCGACATTTTCCAAGACAGTTTATTTGCTACGGGCATCCCGTTTCTGGGACGCCCAGGTCACGCCAAGTTCCTCAAAGAACTTCATCAAGTCATGGGCCATAGCTCGGGCGTAAGACGCATGGGTTCAGCCGCCCTCGACCTCGCCTGGACAGCGGCCGGCCGTTATGACGGTTTTTGGGAACGCGGGCTGGCGGTCTGGGACATCGCTGCAGGCGTATTAATCGCGAAAGAAGCAGGATTGAGAGTCGAGAGCCTAACCGACGGTGACGTATTGGAAACGGGCGATATCATTGTCACCAATGAACCGCTTTACGGACCACTCATCGAACGAGTGGGTTAGGCGGCGTCCGTCTTGGGCTTCACAACATAGACCAAAGATTTGTCCACTTTTAGGGAGTTTTCAAAAGAAGAAGTCGGCTTGTAATAACCAAAAGAGTAAGTTGGCTGAGAATATTCAGTGTCTACTGAGTAGCCCTCAGTTCCATTAATATTTTCAACTTTCAATTCAGCTTCTGTTACGGATACCCTCTCTCCAACAGGAAAACTATAACTAGCTGTTGTAGGGCTACAACTCGCCCATGCTTTCATAATTTTTTCTCGAGAAAATGGGTAAGAGTCTTGGACTTGCTTCTTCTTTTCCTGCTTGCAAACCTTATCCCAAGCCGCAAGCCGAGCCTCTGTAGATGTCATTTTACGATCATATTTCTGATGCTCATCGGACATATTTGACGGTAAATATTTATAAGCTGCATAAGCTTCACCATAACCTGTTTGTAATCCTTTCAAGGACATTCTCTTTGTCTTAGAAATAGCTAAAACTTTACGCGAATGTTTAGGCTTATAATTTAATTCACTTTGCATAAATGACACCAGTGACTTCATGTGTCCCTGCCCATATTGAACACATAAGCTCAGTTGATGCTCCTTACATCTCTCCACTCCATTTTTCAGAACGAAGTGCAAAAACGCGTCTCTATCCTCTAATGCATACTTAAAATAATGGCGTATGCATCGATCAAAAAAACCATCTTTACCATCGTCAGACTTATCCTCAATCAAGCTGAAAAAATCTTCTCTTTTAGCTGTAAAAGGCGCGATGAACAAAAAAGCGACTAATAAAAAAGGGAATGCCAACTTGGCACTTAAAGGCATATCTTTGATGGCCTTTGAAAACTCTTTTTTATCCATATCCGCGATAATTTGTTTCTGCCTTCGCGACAGTTTGAGCTCTGCTGTGTTGAAAGTTTTAACCATAATCCGTTCACGAGGGGCACCTTCATGTGCTTTCTTCCAGCCTTGTAGCTTCAAAGAAACTTTACCTGAACCTTGAGGCGTAAGGCCAACAGCTTTCGCAATAAATGGATATATGTGCCTAAAGATTGATGACATGGGTATATAGGCCCCTTCATAAAGGGCAAAATCATAACGCCATGTTTCAGCATGAGCCTCGCGCAAAAAGTCTTTATTTGCGACATGAATCATGGGGATTAAGGTGATATCCGGATAGCTTTCATCGGGTCCTTCAAATGTTGCAAAATGCATCCAAAGGCCATGTTCATCACTATGTGCAAGCGTTGCCATCTCCTTTTTATATATAAGAAGCCTAATCACCCGTTTAAAGCTTACGGTAAAACTTGAGTTAATCGCTAAGCTGCATAAGTTATCCCTACTTGACCCCTCACGCGCCCTGCCCTATATCGCGCCTTCTGAGCGGGGGACCACCCAAAGTAAACCCGTGACCAAAGGCTAAGGAGCCAGAAAATGAAAAAAGATACTCACCCAGATTATCACATGATTACCGTACAGATGGTTGACGGTTCGACTTATCAAACACGTTCCACATATGGTAAAGAAGGCGACACACTCGTCCTCGATATCGATTCAAAGACCCACCCAGCCTGGACAGGCGGCGAAGGTAAGATGATGGACCGCGGCGGACGCGTTTCTCGCTTCAAAGACAAATTCGCAGGTTTTGGCGTTTAAGGTCTCTTACAGTTTTAAAGAAAAAGGCGGCTTCAAGAGCCGCCTTTTTTATTTTCATCAATGCGCTGAGAAAAGTGTTAGCCAGTAGCCACGCGCCCGAAAGCCGCTTCTAATCGACTGATTTGATCAGCAACAGTGTTTCCCTTTTGCGCCGCGATGGAGCCATATAGTGAGCGGTCCAAACGCATGATGCGCTCATAAAGAGACTCAGACCGTGCTAATAAATCAAGAAGCCTGGCAGGCAAAGCATAGGCATCCTTGGCAACATCTGAAAAGCTGAGCCCATCCTCAGATTTCGCCTCTGCTACAATTCGGTACTTATCTTGGCGCGCCTCGGAAGAGCTCATTTCGCCCTCCTTAAGCGCCCGCTGAACGAGAAGCCAGCTAGCGACCTGCATCAAACGTGTGGTGAGGCGCATGGATTGACTAGCATAAGTCAGGGCGTCATTTCGACCGAGCTTTTTGCTATCTTGGCGACCAGGCCCATCAAGATAGGCCGCCGTTTCTTCAACCATATCCATACCTTCGCGAAAGGTCTTACTAAACAGCTCAGATTTGGTGAATTCCATGAGCCGAGCTTCGGCTTGTGGGGTCAATGTATCCATAAGGGCGACCGTTGCGGCGTCTGTATTATGTGTAGCGCTCATTAGTTCTTTTCCGGTTTGGACAGTCCCACGATGCTATCCTGTTTAACGTTGCTGTTAACGTTTGCAAGAGCCAGGCCAGACCGGGCGAAATTAGTCATATTCAACTTTTCGGTTTAAAGAGAAGGTCTGCTGCCGATAAATCAGCGGTTTTCTTGGCTAACTCTAGCTCAATACGCTTAATTTCACCCTTCAATACGCTCAACCGGCTATTCAATTCATCCACAGAAATCCCGTATAGGTCTTCGCCAATTTGAAACAGTGTTTCGGATTGGCGCATATCATCATCCATGTCAGACTCCCCTTGCTAAATTTCTTCAATCGTCTTATATTAGTTTCACTGAGTTGGGAACGAGGGTTTTCAACCAAAAATGACCCCGCCGAGCGGGGTTTTTTTAATGGCTAAATTTGGAGGCCGAAATGACACAAATTCTTATGCCCAAAGCCACTGCTGTTTGGCTTATTGATAACACTGGTATGACCTTTAAGCAGATTAGTGAATTTTGCTCACTACATATTCTCGAGGTTGAAGGTATCGCTGATGGCGATGTTGCAGCAGGGATTCGCGGTGCCGACCCTATTGCCAATGGCCAGGTAAGTCGTGAGGAAATCGAAAAGGCTGAACGGAATCCAAATTACGCAATGAAGCCTAACACTTTCGACAGTGATACGCTCCAGCCCAAGAAGGGTAAGAAAAAAGGGCCGCGCTATACACCATTGTCGCGCCGTCAGGACCGACCAGACGCGATTGCATGGATCGTTCGCAACCACCCAGAAGTCACAGATGCACAAATCTCGAAACTGATTGGCACAACAAAACCGACGATCAATGCCATTCGTGAGCGCACACATTGGAAAATTAATACAATCAATCCAACGGATCCAGTTTCCTTAGGTTTATGCACCCAAATTGACCTTGACCTTCTTGTCAAAAAGGCCGCTGATAAAAAAGCGAAAGCAGATGCTAAGCTCGCTAAGGAACAAGGTGAAAGCCTGAAGCCCGTAGAAGACGCTACGCCTTCTCCGTCGGCAGAAGAGGCCCCCAAGGTTGAACACACACTTGAAAGCTTGTTCAAGCCGTCTGAAGGCTAAGTTTAAATATCTTCCAGAAGCGCCTGGGGCGGCATTGTGTAATTGAGCGCGAGTCGCCCGCCATCTACATAAATACATTGGCCAGTGATATAACTGCTATCCTCGCCAGCTAAGAATGACGCGACTCCGGCAACCTCATCGGGCAAGGCAATTCGGCCTAAGGGCGTGCGAGAGTGTATTTTCTCTAAAGCATCCCCGGCCACACCAGAGAGCATATCCGTTTTGACAGATCCTGGCCCAATCGCATTTACACGAATGCCATAAGGCGCAAGCTCCAGCGCCATTGCTCTCGTCATCTGCAGTAAGCCACCTTTGGATACCGTGTAAGCGAGGTAGTCTGGGATCGCCACAGTGTCATTGATAGAGGACATATTAATTATCGAGTACGGGCGCTCCGTGAGGCGAGAGCGATCATCTCTGCCCTCAATTTCCTGTACCATATATTGTGCAACCGCTTTTGAGACTAGGAAGGCCCCGCGCAAGTTCACAGCCAGCACCCGATCGAAGTCGGCCTCGGACAAATCAAGTGACCCACCTTTAAGTGCAATCCCCGCATTATTAATAAGGCCGTCAATACGCCCATAGTTAGCTAGGGCGGCAGCGATTAAGTTATGAACCTCTAGTTTTTCCGCAACATCACATTCAACGAAGACAGCCTTATCGTCGCCAACACCCAATTCGGATATTGCCTTACGCCCATTAGACTGATCCGAATCTGCTAAGACGACTTTGTAGCCGTCTTCTAGGAGACGGCGTGCACAGGCAAATCCAATACCGCGCGCAGCGCCAGTAACAATAAATACGCGATCAGACATAAAAAACCTTCAAACTAGCGGAGATAAAACGCCTTTAAAGCTTAAAGGTCAAGCCAACAAAATTAGGCGCGAACAGATTCCCCGAAATCGTTTATCATATCTTTTATTTGGAGTTTCTGCTTTTTGAGCTGTGATATTCGCAATGTATCGGGCAATGGACTTCGCATTTCCTGCTGGATTTGCTTTTCAAGCGTTAAATGCTTGGATGAGAGTTGTTCTAAACGGGCCGATACTGCCATTCACACCTCCATATTTGTGATAAAGCCTGCGTAACATAAAATTTGCTAAGAGTCATGCCTATATCTTGCGAGAGGTATTAAGGTGGCGTAATGCTATACTCATGAGCGATGATTTTGATGAGGATATTCAGGCTGACAACGAGCCCAGTGAAGCTGAACTCGAAGACCTTTTAAACAGTCTTCGTACAGAGCATCGCCGTATTGATGTTGAAATTAAGGCCCTCATTGAAACTGGCGTTGCCGACATGCTGAAAGTTCGGAGAATGAAAAAAATTAAGCTGTCTCTAAAGGATCAGATAACCTTCCTAGAGAACCAGCTTACGCCGGATATAATTGCTTAGTTCGTTCGCTTCTTAGCTATGTACATGGCGCGATCAGCTCGCGCTAATATTTGCTCTGGCGTGTCATCGGACTCACAAGGGGCGACACCCCAAGCTGCTGTTACGCTTACATTGCCTGTTGGCATCTCAACAAATTCCTCGGAAATTCTGCAGGCCAAGGTCGACGCTTTGGCATTCGCAACTGTTGGATTTGTTTTGAATAACAGAATCCCAAACTCGTCTCCGCCTAAGCGCGCAACCATATCGCAATCACGTACACCCTCTAGCAAAACCTTCCCAGTTTTCATCAGAAGTTCATCACCTATGCCATGACCAAAACGGTCATTAATGGACTTAAATCCATTCAAGTCGAAGAAAACGATTGAAGACAGCATGTCGTAACGGGCCATCACTGTTTGAGCGCGCGCGACTTCACGCATGAAGGCACGACGATTATAAACAGGCACTAAGGGGTCTGTGTCAGCCGCGCGTTCTAACTCAAGAACACGCAAACGCAAACGCGCGACCTCTGAGGATAAAGATTCGTTTTCCGAAATTAACTCAGAATCAAGCGCATGACGGCGGTCCAAGACACGGCTTGCACCTGTTTGCAGCACTGATGAGACGCGAGATGCAGCCATAAATTCTTCCTATCCTCACCCGGAAACCCTACGGATTGCCCCAGTATAGACCCAACGATGTTAAGAAAGCCCAAATCATAGCAGTTAATTGACCGTTAACATGCAGGTAATGAGAGCAGTTTTTCCATTTGACCCCGCCCTCACATTGACTATTGTCGCGTGCTTTCTAACGGGAGGTTTCGGAAAGCTATCATGACAGCCCCAATCGCAATTATCATGGGATCGACCTCTGACTGGCCTACCATGGAACACGCCGCGAATGCTCTAGATCAGCTTGGCATATCATATGATGCTCAGGTCATTTCTGCTCACCGAACACCCGACCGATTAGTCGCATTTTCTAAGGGAGCCGTGGAGGCAGGCTACAAGGTGATTATAGCAGGCGCGGGCGGGGCTGCGCACTTACCGGGTATGGCCGCTTCCATGACGCGCTTACCTGTTTTAGGCGTGCCTGTAGAATCTAAAGCCTTGTCGGGGATGGATAGCTTGCTCTCAATTGCGCAAATGCCAGGCGGCATTCCTGTGGGCACCTTAGCCATCGGTAAGGCAGGTGCTAAAAATGCTGGCCTAATGGCCGCTGCAATTCTTGCCTTATCTGATACAACAATTGCTAAAAAATTAGAAGACTGGCGAGCCGCGCAGACCGAGTCTGTTGGCCACGACCCTAAAGGCTAGGCACTCATGACCAAAACGGATCAAGCGCCCCTTTCACCTGGGAGTATTATTGGTATTCTAGGCGGAGGACAACTGGGCAGAATGTTGAGTCTCGCCGCAGCACGTCTTGGGTTTGAATGTCACATATTTGACCCTGTTTGGGGCGGGCCGGCATCCCATGTGTCGCGTTTCGAGACAAATGCATCATATGATAATGTCGATGCGGTGCTGAGCTTCGCTAAATCCTGTGATGTCGTGACATATGAGTTTGAAAATGTTCCAGCCCTGACAGCAAAAACCGCCGCAAGTGCGAACCCACTTTTTCCCAACGCTCAAGCGCTGAATGTGGCTCAAGACCGCTTTACCGAAAAATCTTTTATTCGTGATACGGCCAAAGTTCCTGTCGCACTCTTTGAGCCCGTTAACTCAGTCCACGAACTGAAGCGAGCGGTGAAAAAACTTGGCCTCCCCGCCGTTTTAAAAACACGGCGCTTTGGGTATGACGGAAAAGGCCAAGTCATCATAAAATCAGAAGGCGATATTGCTGAGGCTTGGAAGGCCATGAAAGACACTCCAGCCATCCTAGAACAATTTGTTACTTTTAAACGCGAAGTCTCTGTTATCGCGGCGCGAAGTTCAACCGGCGAAACCGCCGCCTACCCGCTCATAGAGAACGTTCATAAAAACCATATCCTGCATACCAGCGTTGCACCGGCCGCAGAGGATACGGGACGGGCACAAGGACTCGCTGTGCAAATCATGAGTGCTCTTGACTATGTTGGCGTCATGGCCTGCGAGTTTTTCGAACTGCATGATGGAGCATTACTCGTGAACGAGATTGCGCCACGCGTTCACAACTCAGGTCATTGGACACAAGATGCTGGCTGCATTGATCAATTCGAGCTACACATCCGGGCTATCACGGGATGGCCCTTAGGTGACACCACTCCCGCGCATAAGATGGAAATGACCAACCTTATTGGGCAGGACGTAGAAAACTGGAGTGAACTCGCCAGTGAGCCCAAAACCTTCATCCATCTTTACGGCAAACGGGAGGTCAAACCCGCTCGCAAAATGGGTCATGTGAACCGAATTATCGATTGAAGATAAAATCGGCTAACCATACATATGCAATAAACATTGCGGCCTCCTATTCGTGTTGAAACTTCCTGAAAGATGCCCCTTCTTTGAGAAGGATGAAAGATGAAAGCCCCATTACGTGGGTTTTGAGCACTCTCGCACAAAGCTTCACCGCGATTCCGCGCCATCTGACACATATCTCCCCGAAGGCTCACGGAATTGTGTGTGACAGTGAGCGATTTCCACGTTAGAGCGATTTCATGAATGCCCCGATTGACCCCCAAAAATTTCAAAACCCTACCCTGACGGCTAAAGGTGAAAAGCGGGCCTCCGTTTATTTCAAAGAGCTGAAAACTCTGTGGTTTAATTCAGGATCTCTTTGCAATATCGAATGTGCGAATTGTTATATTCAGAGCAGCCCCACCGCCGATCACTTTGTCTATTTAACGCCCGAGGACATGGCACCTTATTTGGACGAAATTGACGACATGTACGACCAAAAGATTGAGATCGCTTTTACAGGCGGTGAGCCCTATCTCAATCCTGATATGATACGCCTCTCTGAAATGGCGCTGGAGCGAGGACATCAGCTTTTAGTTCTCACAAATGCTATGAAACCAATGATGCGGCCCCGCGTTCAAAAAGGCCTGTTAGACCTTCAGGCCCGTTTCCCCGGAAAAATGACCTTGCGAGTCAGCCTCGACCACTTCACGCAAAAAGGTCATGATCAGGAACGCGGATCCGGCAGCTTCGATATTGCGCTCAAAGGCATGGCGTGGCTGACTCGGCATGGCTTCACGCTCAATATTGCGGGCCGGTCTATGTTTTCTGAGAGCGAAGAAAAGGCCAGACAGGGCTATGCCGAGCTTATCAAGACACAAGGCTGGAGCATTAATGCTTATGATCCAGCTGCAACCATTCTATTCCCTGAAATGGATGAAAGCGTGGATGTGCCTGAAATTACGATTGCCTGTTGGGGCATTTTAGACATTCATCCAGATAGCATGATGTGCGCAACTTCCCGCATGGTTGTCCGCCGTAAAGGTGAGAAACGCGCCAGCGTTCTCGCCTGCACCCTCCTCTGGGATGACCCACAATTTGAGACAGGCAAGACCTTAAAAGAAAGCCTAGGCTCCGTAAAACTCAACCACCCACATTGCGCAAAATTTTGCGTGCTCGGCGGGGCCAGCTGTTCGGCTTAGATTTACTTCATATACTCACTGGTGCCATTAACTTCGCTCAAAAATTTATCAACGCCAATAAAGAATTTTTCGCGATTTTCTTGCTTGGAAAGAAAATGATCTTCATCTTTGAATTTCATATAAGTCGCTTTCACACCCGCTTTTTTTAGCGCTTTTTGCATTCTTAAGAATTGGTCAAATTGAACATTTTCATCTAAATCTCCATGAGCGAGAAAGACTGGCACCTGGATATTGTCTGCGACGTGAACAGGGGAGTTAGCCTTTCGCACTTCTTTATCCTGCATAGCTTCCCCGAAAAATTCCTTCGCGGCATGCTTGCCTCCTCGATACTTTTTGAGATCGTTTTTAGCATCATTAATATCCGTCAGTGCTGCCATAGCTATCGCACACCTATAAAGATCAGGATCAGTAGACACCCCCATGAGGGCGGCGTAGCCGCCATAGGACCATCCTGCGATACACGTCCGGCTTTTATCCGCATAACCCTTTTCGTAAAGCCACCGCGTCCCATCTTCCACGTCTTGTTGCATCACAATCCAATTGTTTCGGCCTGCATCAGCAAAGGCTTTCCCGTAACCCTCCGACCCTCGGAAGTTCATTTGTAATACGCCATAACCCCTAGTGGCAAAAAATTGGGCCAAGTAGTCAAAGCGTTTAGAGTCCCGAGCATATGGACCGCCATGCGGCAGAACAATGAAAGGAAGGTTTTTAGCAGAGGTTTGACCTGGCGGAAGAGTGACAAACGCTGGAATTTTCTGACCATCCCGTGCCGTATATTTCACGGCAGCTACATCCCCGGTATCGGCTTGAGTGAAACCATTATACATTTTGGCTAAAAGCGTCGGGTCTTTTGCATTGGTGCTGTAAGAATAGAGTCCGCCTGGATCATACGGCGAAGACATCTTCACTAAAACGGTCTTCCCATCAGCGGTTTGATCCACATAATCGACATCATAGCCCTTATATTTGGCTCTTAAACGATCCAGCAAGGTCCCATTATCGCCTAGCAAGACTGTCCTATCACTCTCCGCAGTATATTTCGCCCCGATAACGGTTTCCCCATCTTTACTCAACACCACACCTGATGCGTCATAATTATCATCATGAAAGAGAGAGCGAGTGATTTGTTTCCGGCCAAGATCATAAACATAAAGACCAAGCGTGTCCTTACCGCGATAATCCCCAATAACTAACTCGGTACCGTCTCTTAGCATCCCGAATATTGGAGTATCAGCATCAAGTCCTGGAAATTTATCTATGGCGTCCCATTTATCAGTCTCCGTATCAAAAATAACCCGACGCTTCTTCCCCCTCTCATTCTGACCTGTTCCTATACGCGGAATACCATTGTCATCAGTGTACCAGTACTCGATTCCAGTCTGACCTCGCTTTATGGTGCTATCACGCCCGGTAGCTACATTAACCTTTTTTATGTCAGGATATGGGTCCCATTCCTCATCAGAATAAGCCATCAAAATATACTCAGGTTCATCCTCCAGCCAATCTACGACTCTATTATTGAACTGACGAAACATGTTCTTTGGCTTCACAACCAAGCGGCCTTCCCGAGTGCGTATGTCGCCAGTAAAAAGGTAACCTACTGTATAAGGTGTACTTCTGAATTTTTCAGATTTCACAACAGAGATGACAAATCTGTTATTATTAACCCACTTTACGTGACCTGGTTTAACATCTTTCCCGAGCGTTAAGAACCATGGCTTTTCAGTGCTTCCATCTACCTTCTGCGCGATAACACCATATGTGCCTTTGACGTTGACGATAAAGGCTAATTCCTCACCGTCGGGCGAGATAGCGGCATCATAAGCCACAGGCAATTCGCCAAAAGCTTTCGCTGGAGGCGCAGCAAGAGCTGCTTGTAGCGGCATCAAACTAATAAAAAAAGAAAACGCAGCACATACTAATTTAAGGCGCATAAAACCCCCAATTGTTTTTGGTTTTATTGTTTTTTTATACACTCCGAAAGTGTTTTGACAACCTCAAGCTCTGTGCTTGGTAATGCGAGCCCTTCTCCCCATAAAGTGATGAAGGAATTTCACTCATCGCCTCGAAAACTAGCTTAGCAACCGGCTGGCCGTGCCTTAACAGAAAAGGAACATCGCGGCCGCGCACTTCCAGAACTGCGCGAGAGCCTTCTCCCCCTGCCGCTGCCACCCCAAATCCGGGATCGAAAAATCCGGCGTAATGGGCCCGAAATTCACCAATTTCCGGCGCGATCGGTGCCATTTCAGCCGCTTGATCCTGCGGAATTGAAACAGCTTCTTTAGACGCCAAAATGTAAAACTCATCCGGATCCAATACTAACTGTCCGCCCTCAGCATATAGCGGTTCCCAATAATCACGGGCAGCGTGACCGCCTACCTTAGAGACATCAACTAAACCCGCATGACGGCGAGCCCGCCAGCCTACAACACCCTGCGCATCAAAGCCTTCGAGATCTATACTAACCGTCTGCGTGTTAAGCTCTTCAAACGCTCCGCGGCGAAAGCGCATTTGAACCAGACGATCACCGGGGCGAACAAGGACGGAAAATGTTCGCGGGGCAATTTCGACATAAAGTGGCCCATTATAACCCGCATGAACCGCGTCAAAACTATTCGCGCCGTCACAAATAACGCGCGTAAATACATCAAGTCGCCCAGTGGAGCTTTTAGGGTTAGCCGCAGCGCTTAGTTCCTCTGGCAAGCTAAGTGATTCTTGTAACGGCACCAGATAGACACAACCTGTTTCCAGAACTGCGCCAGAGGATAAATCGATCTCATGCATGCAAACATCAGCAAGACACTGCTCCACTGTTCGCCCTTCTCCTGGCAAGAAACTCGCACGAAGCCGATAAGCTTTTTGCCCCAAGCGCAGATCAAGAGACGCTGGCTGCAATTGAGCGGGATGCCCGTCATCCCCCATAGCAGGCGCAACGATATGCCCGTTTGAAATCAACGTCTCTATAGCTTGCTGTGGCAAAATCCCCATCTTCATAGGATAGCGATTAGCATTACATTCGCGCCAGACAAGTCTGAACTGTATTTTTTCAGTGGAGACTGGCTTAAGGACTTGCGAGTCGATGCGTTACAGGCCAAGACAGTTTCAAGAGAGAGATTTCGCTTTAGGCATCAATCGAAAGCGACATGAGGGGTTGACCGTGCCAGAACTTCCACAGCCATTATTTGAACAACGTACAAAGGACGTAGTGGTCCGCGTTGAACCTGAATTTTTAGCAGAGCAATCAAGCCCGTCCGACTCTCGCTTCATCTGGGCTTACACCGTCGAAATTGACAATCAAGGCGCAGAAGACCTCACTGTTACGGAGCGTTTTTGGCAAATTGCAGATTCTCGCGGACAAGTACAAGAAGTCCGAGGCAAAGGCGTGGTCGGAGAAAAGCCTGTCGTAAAACCCGGCGAAGTTTTTCGTTATACAAGCGGAGCACCGCTAACTGCACCCTCTGGCATGATGCGCGGGACCTATACCGTTCAAGGCGCCAATACGGGCGAGAGTTATGATGTCGATATACCAGCATTTGTTCTTGATAGTCCGCATGAAGGCCGCGTGCTTAACTAGGCATACCTATTAGCAGTCAAGCTGAACTTGATATAACCCTCTGTTAATGGCAGGTTCAGGGTCAAACTGATAGGTTTCGATATGACATTGAGAGTTCTGACGACAAGTCTTTCCGCGCTCGCACTCCTCGCGTGCTCCCCTACTGTAAAGATTGAGCCGTCCGATAAGCCGATTGTGATTAATCTAAATGTCAAAATAGACCAGGAAGTCCGCGTCCGGTTGGACAAAGACGTTGAGGACCTGATCGCGAACAACCCAGATCTTTTCTAAGGAGAAGAACATGACATTGAAAAAAACAATATTTGCAGCCATTTCGGCGGTGGCGCTGTTAGCTGGCGGGACCGTGGCAATCGCATCACTAGGCGCCACAAGCGCGGCTGCGCAAGCACAATCAGCTAAGTCTATTGTTGATGCGGCTATCAACAAAGGTACGATTGGCGAAACCGTAGCAGGATATCTTGCTGAAACCGGTGCAGGTAGTTTGTCTTCCGCCGAACGTGCGGCGATGAATGAAATAAATATCGGACGAAAGTCAATTTACACTAAAAAAGCACGTGCAGAAAATTTGCAAGTAGAAGTCGTTGCAGCGGTCTTTGGCGAGAAACAAATAGCGAAAGCTAAAGCTGGTGATAAGGTTATGGACTCGTCTGGAGTTTGGCGCACAAAATAGCTACCTAAAGCATCCTTATAAAGCCGCTGATTTCCTCAGCGGCTTTTTTATCAAAGCTCTATACCTGTAAGCGAAAATCACTAAGCTTGCATCAAATCACTCTATTCGCGAGTCCGCCTCTATGTCAGCTACTGTTACAAAACTTACGCCTTCAAGCCTTGCTGCGCTTCTTTCGGCACGTATTTGCCATGACCTCATCAGTCCCATTGGCGCACTGGGAACAGCAATTGAGGTGTTGGATGATGAAACGAACACTGAGATGCATGACGATGCTATGGGCTTAGTCCGTCTGTCCTCAAAGCAAGCAGGGGCAAAGCTTCGCTTTTTGAGGCTCGCCTTTGGCGCTGGGGGTTCGGCCCCAGGCATTATAGGTGTTGATGAACTTAAAACGCTGATTTCGGACATGTATGAAGGCGGAAAAGCTAACATTAGTTGGAATGAAAGCGTGGAGGGTATCGAAAAAAATACAGCGCGACTCTTACTCAATCTTACCATGTTAGCCGTTCAAGCAGTGCCGCGCGGAGGAGAGATAAATATTGCAGCAACGGAAGCAGGCGGTACAACAACAGTTCACCTTGCCGCCACGGGGCCTAAATCGCGACTTGATGTAAATGTGGAAAAAACACTCGCTGGTAAGGCTCCAGAAGACGGATTTGATGGTCGCACCATTCAGCCTTTTTACGCGGGCATGATTGCGCGGGAGCTAAAAGGTTCCGTAACAGCTATGGTCGACGGCGAGACTGTTAATTTCACAGCGCACATTCCAACACCTGACCTCACTTAGCCTCGGCAAACTTCACGCAATATTAGCCTAAAACTTTAGGGCCTCTTAACTCTTTTTGGGCAATTTGTTCCGACCTAACACAACTGAGTCGAAACAGACATATGACCGATATTGGTGATGACCTGATAGAAGCCCGAGATTTCGTGAATACCACGACTGAATCGATGGATATATTGCTGTCAGATGCGCGGCTGAATCTGGAGCTCGCGCAAAAAACTCTTAGAGATATTCGCTTAGATGCCCGCACCCTGCACGCACGGGGGATTTCCCAGGCGGCCCAATCCGCTCTGGACGGCTATAAAAATGGCTTTTCCCAACCTAAAATCGACGGTCGTCTCATGGCCCTTTACAAGCTCGTGACACAATATGCGGAAGGTTTGGATGAAATAGCACCTATTTTGCCCGAGCAGAACATCGCCGCGCAGAAGCAGTCTCTGGAGTCACAATATGCGACGGCGCGTGAGACATTAATTCCGCTGATAAAATTCTCGGGAGATACGGCCACTGCCCTGCAGCGCCTGGCTGGCGTAGAAATTAACATTGCCCCGCAAACATCCGCACCGCAAGTAAGCTTCGAGAGTCTCATGCCTGATGTGACGAATTGCGCTCTACGTGCAGCGCGCACGCAGGGAAAATCTGTAAGCGTGTCATATGCCGCTGATGGCCTCACGATGGCGGACAGCCAAGTGGACGCAGTGCGAGGACAGCTTGAAGACATTGTGACCCATTTAGTGAACACACGAATAGCCCCGCCAAATTCGCGAATTGCCAAGGGCCTCTCACGCGGCGGACACATCGATATTTCTGCTCAAAGCACCTCAACTGGCCTGGATATTTCCATCGAATGCGATGGCGAGACAGTTACGCTGTTTCCAAAATCAACGCCCGCGCCTCCAACGACTAAGCCTAGCATCCACATGAGCATGGAGATGGGCGCATGAATTCAAAGACTTGCCTTGTTGTTGACGACAGCCGCATGATCCGCCGCGTTGCGAGCCGTATTCTCAAAGAATTGAAGTTCGAGACTGAAGAAGCGGAAAATGGTCAGGACGCTATTGATAGGTGCCGCATTGACATGCCGGATGCCATTCTACTTGACTGGAATATGCCCATTATGAGCGGATTAGATTTTCTTAAACAACTTCGCAAAGAACCAACCGGAGATAAACCGGTTGTGGTATTTTGTACCGCAGAACGAGATGTACTGAAGATTACTGAAGCGCTAGACGCTGGCGCCGATGAATATGTGATGAAGCCCTTTGATTCCGATATTATCGAATCTAAATTTTTCCAGGCCGGCTTAATCTAATGCGCGGAGCGCTCTCACTGAATCCGACATATTACGAAGCCCTAAAACGCTTAACCCTTGAGCTCGCGGGTGTGAACTTAGGAAGTGACCACGCTTTCCTTATCGAAACACGTCTATCAGCCCTCGCTCGCCAAGAAGGTTACGACTCTCTGGACGACATGGTTGAAGAACTTTTTAACACCGGTCAGAATCGCTTAGCAGTTCAAGTCGTCTCAAGCTTACTAGAGCGTGACACCCATTTTTATACAGATCGACCAAGCTTAGAAAAACTGGAACACGTCGTCATCCCCGCTATATATTCCTCCCGAAAAGGAGGCAAAATTCGAATCGTATCCTTTGGATGTTCTAGCGGGCAAGAACCTTATTGCATCGCCATGATGCTGGACAAGGCAAGCGATAAATTCCCCGACGTAAAATTTGAAATTGTTGGCGTCGACTATCCGTCAACTGCCTTAGACCGCGCGCGAGCTGGCCGTTACACGCATTTTGATGTCCAACGCGGGCTTCCGATACGAGATCTAATCACATACTTTGACCGCAAAGCTGAGGACTGGATCATCAAAGACCATATTCGCCAAGCCGTGAAGTTTGAGGAAACGCATTTACTGTCTAATCTGGACTCCCTTGGTGAGTTTGACATCGTGGTCTTTCGAAATGCGCTACCCCACTATAGTTCGCCCGCTCAGGTTCGGGTGCTGCGTGGATTATCGTCTCTTGTTAAACCTCTAGGATATTTACTGCTCGGTACAGATGAAACACTGAACCATATCAATTACGGTTTTGACACCCTAGCACGACAGCCAAATGTTTTCCGTAAGCGTGAGGAAAAAATTGAGATTATTGAGGATCCCAATATCAAAAAGCCTACGGATCGTAAGACCTTCGAAAAAGCGAAGCGTCGCCTGAAGGACATGGGCGAACTCGGGAATAGCAAATCCGCTTGAGCCCCGCCCTGTTGACGCCTCGCAAAAGAGGCGTAAAAGACCCCAAATTATTCGGCCCTCGAGGGAACAAAAACAATGAGCGACATTAACGCTGTCAAAGAAAAATATGCGGGCCAAATTGAATCCGTAAATAACTTAAGAGAATTAGACGATCTCCGTGTCGCTGCTCTTGGGAAAAAGGGTGAAATCGGCAAGATGATGCAAGGTCTTGGCAAGATGTCGATTGACGAAAAGAAAGTCATGGGTCCAGCCCTGAACGGACTAAAAAAAGACATTACGGCCATGGTCGAGACTAAAAAAGAGCAACTTGAAAATGCCGCGCTGAATGCAGCTCTCGCTTCAGAGACGATGGACATGTCCCTGCCCGTAGGCGCAGCCGTAGGCACACTCCACCCCGTCCAGCAAGTTATGGAAGAAATGGCGGTGATCTTCTCGGATATGGGATTTTCTGTTGCTGAAGGCCCCGACATAGAAGACGATTTTCATAACTTTACAGCGCTAAACTTTCCGCCAGGTCACCCCGCGCGGGACATGCATGATACATTTTTCATGACAGCCCCTGAGGGTGAAGAGAAGAAGGTTCTGCGCACGCATACATCACCCGTGCAAATCCGGACGATGATAAATGAAAAACCGCCTATCCGCATTATCGCGCCGGGCCGCACCTATCGCTGTGACAGTGACCAAACACATACGCCGATGTTCCACCAAGTTGAAGGCCTTGTGATTGATAAGGGTATTCATATGGGCCACTTAAAAGGCGTGCTCATGGATTTTGTCAGCGCTTTTTTTGAAACAGATGTCGATGTGCAATTCCGCCCGCATCATTTTCCTTTCACGGAGCCGTCCGCCGAAATGGATGTTCGCTATGAACGCGTCGGCTCAGCCATCAAAATTGGCCAAGGCGAAAACTGGATGGAAATTCTCGGCTGCGGAATGGTGCATCCGAATGTGCTGCGTGCCTGCGGTGTCGACCCGGATGAATATCAGGGCTTCGCCTTTGGCATGGGCGTAGATCGCCTTGCTATGCTAAAATATGGCATGCCCGACCTGCGCGACATGTTCGCGGGTGATAGCAGATGGTTAAAGCATTATGGATTTAATCCACTGCTGCAGGCTAACTTAGCGACAGGGTTAAGCTAATGGCTGTCCCCCCCGGATCAACGGATGAGGACCAAATATCCTCACCCTCAAAGTCCATCCTCAAGCGCATCGATATTGGCTTGATGACGGGTCTTTGTGCCTTGTTGATTTCTTTCGTCGGAATCCTGACATCCCGAGCCACATTCAAGATGAACCAAGAAACACAAAAGGCGCGCGTTCTGCCTATAGTCGATATCAATATGGGATATGAGAATATCGACAATCGCAGCGAAGCTATTTTCGTCACGCGTCTTACGAATGTTGGTGCGGGAATTGCCGACATACAGCGAGTGGTCCCTTTGCAAAAGGGCGATCCAATAGAGACAATCCAAGAGTTTGACGATGCCATTATGAACCGCCGTATGCGTAATAATGTAGGCTATCCAGTCACATCAGGCGCGGCAGGGTATTTACGGGCAGGACGGTCCATAGAGCCGCGCCGCTATCGCATGGGCGCCGCCGGTTCGGAGCTCGGCGCCTATCTTCGCGGAGAATATGGGACGCCGCTGGACGCACTGGATCTTGAAGTCTGTTATTGCTCCGTTTTTGATGATTGTTGGACGGTGAAATATCTTGACCGTCAAAAACCAAAACCAGTTCATAGTTGCGGTATCGACGAAACGCCCGTTGACTATTTTCAAAATTACATAGACCAAACCGCCGCGAAACGGCTGGAGAAATAGACGCCATGAAATTCACTTTAAGTTGGCTTAAACAGCACCTAGAGACGGATGCAACCATTAACGAGGTTGTCGAGGCAATGACGCTCGCTGGCCTCGAAGTTGAAGAAGTCGAGAATCCAGCCGAAAAGCTGTCTGCCTTTTCTGTCGCCAAAGTCCTGACGGCGGAAAAGCATCCGGACGCTGATAAACTGCGGGTCTGTACCGTCGATACACGGGACGGCAGGAAAACCATCGTCTGCGGCGCGCCCAATGCGCGGGCCGACATGACGGTCGCTTATGCCCCGATGGGTGCTTACATTCCTGGTGCAGATTTCAGCCTAGATAAAAAGCCTCGCAAAATTCGCGGCGTTGAAAGTTCCGGTATGATGTGTTCCGGTGCGGAGCTTGACCTGGATGATGATGCGGATGGCATTCTAGACTTGGATACAAGCCTTGAAATGGGAACGCCCTTGGCGGATGCACTTAATCTAAACGACCCTGTCATTGACTTCGAAGTAACGCCTAACCGTCCTGATTGGCTTGGGGTAGACAGCATTGCACGCGACCTTGCTGCGGTTGGCCTTGGAACATTAAAAACTAAACCTATTGAAAGCGTCAAAGGCAACTTCCCTTGCCCCGTTGAGATTAAGACAGCGGTGCCCGAAGCCTGCCCTGCTTTTGTAGGACGCGTCATTAAGGGCGTGAAAAACGGCCCCTCACCGCACTGGCTGCAAGACCAGTTAAAAGCCATCGGCCTGCGCCCGATTTCGGCCCTCGTCGATATCACCAATTTCATCACCTATGACCGCGCGCGGCCTTTGCATTTCTATGATGTCGCAAAGCTTAAAGGCGGTATTACGGTGCGCATGGGCAAAGATGAAACATTTGAGGCCCTTGATGATAAGTCATATACGGCCACATCTGATGATGTCGCTATTTGCGATGCGAGCGGCATTCTCGGCCTTGGCGGAATTGTCGGCGGCACCACGACGGGCTGCGATGAGGGTACAACAGATATCCTGATTGAGTGCGCCTATTTCGATCCTCTCACCATTCGCCGTACGGCCAAGCGACTTGGCGTGAATAGCGATGCCAAATATCGTTTTGAGCGCGGTGTAGATACGGGCTTCCTCTTGGGCGGCATGGATCTGGCCACGCAGATGGTTCTCGATATTTGTGGCGGCGAGGCCAGCGAAGTCGTTGTGGCCGGTGATATCCCAACGCCTCCTCCCGCAATTAAATTTGATACATCGCTGAACGAACGCCTCACAGGTTTAAAACTCTCGGATAATGGGATGACGAAAATCCTGACAGATCTGGGCTTCACCGTCGGAAAGGACTGGATGGTTGACGTGCCAACATGGCGCCGGGACGCAAAAGAGAGCGCTGATCTGGTTGAAGAGATTGTTCGTATTCACGGATTTCACAATCTCGAAGGCGTAAGCCTCCCACCTCTGCCCGGACGTCGTGAACCGACAGCGACACCAACGCAAAACAGTACCCGCCTCGCCCGCCGAGCCCTTGCAGGGCGCGGCCTTTCCGAGGCCATTACATGGTCCTTTGTTCTCCAAGAGCACGCCAAACTCTTTGGCGGCGGCGAAAGTAAAATGTTACTAGATAATCCAATATCATCGGATTTGGATTGTATGCGTCCATCAGCGCTTATTCATTTGCTTCTTGCTGGGCAACGCAATGCCGATAAGGGCTATCAGCGGGCCGCGCAATTTGAGCTTGGCCCGGTTTATCGCGGGACAGAGCCCAGTGAACAAGCGCTCACCCTCGCGGGGATGCGCCGTACAGAAACTCAGCGCCATTGGGCTGGTGAATGTGCTGTAGATGCGCTAACAGCCAAAGCAGATGTTCTTGCCGCGCTTGAGGCGATGGGCGCAAATGTCTCCAATCTGCAATTATCTCAACCCACCGGTGATTACTGGCACCCAGGCCGTTCAGGCCGCCTGCAGATGGGACCTAAGAATATCCTCGCTGACTTCGGGGAAGTCCATCCTCGCACGCTAAAAGCGCTCGGCATAGAAGGCCGCGTGGTCGCGTTTGAGATATGGCCGGAAAACATACCGGCCCCGAAAAAGAAAAAGGCGAGCAAAGCGAAACCTGCTCTTGCGCTCTCAGACTTCATGCCTGTTCACCGAGACTTTGCTTTTATTGTGGCGGAGGAAATTCAGGCAGGCGCAATCCTAAAAGCCGCACAAGGCGCCGATAAGCAGCTTATTTCTGACGTCTCACTCTTTGATGTTTATCAAGGCAAAGGCGTCGAAGATGGTCACAAATCTCTCGCGATTGATGTGACGCTCAGCCCGAAAGACGCAACGCTGACCGATAAGGATATTGAAGCCGTGAGTGATAAAATTGTCGCCAGCGTGATGAAAGCGGGTGGACGTTTGCGGGGGTAACTAATCTCGCAATTCGTCTCTCACTTTCATGAGAATAGTCCCAAGCAAGTTGTCACCTTTCCATTTCTGGGGGTCTTGAACATCTGGGTCATCTTCCGACAGGCCTATACCCCAAAATATGTCTTTCGCATTCGCTTCTGCCAGCACCATGTTCTGAGTAGCTAAGAGTTTTTTGCGAAGTCCCGCATTTTGTGAAAATTTTGCATAATGACCTCTTTTTACAATCTCCACTTTATGGGTTTCCCAGATATCCGAAACGAAACCTTTCACATATTGCCCCATTAGTTTTTGTTCATGGGGTTTGTCAGTTGTCATGATTTTAGCAGCCATCTTTTCATCCCTGAAAAGAATAGCTTTCTGATGCATCATAAATTGCTCAGCACAATTGTACTCAACACCATCAACGATAAAACGCGCTGGGTGCCATTAACTTAGGAAGCTCTTCAGAAAAGGGTGAACACGAGATGTCATATAACTTAGAGCTTAGCCTGTCATGCTAGAATTGCAAATTTGCCGCGTTACATTTTGGGTCATGACGCCTACATGTAAACTATGAATGTGCTTATCATAGGCGGTTACGGAACCTTTGGTTACGGCATTGCTGACCTACTTTCGGATGAAGCGGGCTTGACCGTTTTCTTGGCTGGCCGAAATCTGGATAAAGCCAAAGCTGCTTGCGAAAATCTTTCAGGATTAGCCACATTTATCCCTCAGAAGCTCGACCGAAATGGCGACCTCTCGGCGCAAATTAAAACGCGCCCCCATGTCATTATCGATGCTTCTGGCCCCTTTCAAAATTACGGTGATGGTAAACGGGACAACGTTATCAAATATGCCCTTAAGCAAAAATGTCATTATCTGGACATATGCGATGATTTAGGTTTCGTGGATCACATTCGTAAATTTGATGCCGCGGCTAAAGACGGAGGCGTTACGCTTCTCTCGGGGCTATCCACATACCCCGTTTTGACCGCCGCGGCGCTCCGCGAACTGAGTAATAAGATGGATGGGATTACGGATATTAAAGCTGGTATCGCCCCCTCCCCAAAAGCTGTTATGGGCCGCAATGTAATAGCCGCGGTTGCTGCTTATGCAGGAAAGAAGGAAGTTGGTGTCTTGCGCGGCGGGGCTTTCACTAAGACCCATGGCCTAACAGAAACTTATCGCGAAACGATTTGTGTTCCGGGAAACAAGCCTTTGGCCAATATTCTCTTTTCCGTCGTTGAGGGCCCAGATCCACAAGAACTGCCTCGCCACTTTAAAGGCTTGCAAAATATCTGGACGGGCGCAGGGCCCCGGCCTGAATTTCTGCATCGCTGCCTCATAGCTCTAGCTTGGCTCGTCAGATTAAAACTACTCCCCAACATTAGATGGCTGACAGGCCTGTTTCATAAAACCCAATCCCTAATCTCGATGGGCGAGCATAGGGGCGGTATGTTTGTTCGTGCTTCAAATTCGGAGCAATCCCGCTCTTGGCACATGATTGCTGAAGGCAACGATGGTCCGCGAATTCCCGCTATCCCCTCTGCTATCATGATTAGGAAATGGCTGCGCGAAGAGAAAATCCAGACGGGCGCCAGAACGGCTATAACTGATATCGACCTCGCTGATTTTGACACCGAGTTTTCAAAATTGAATATCTCCCACGGGTGTCATGAAGACGCCCATCAAAGCGCCAATCTCTATGAACAGATATTGGGCGAGAGTTATTCCCAAATGTCTGAGCCCTTACAAAACCTGCACCGTATCGGCGCAGGGAAAACTTTCGAGGGCCGCTGCAAGGTGACGCGCGGACGCAACCCTTTATCTCATCTTGTGGCACGCATTCTTCGCTTCCCTAAGGCCTCCGACGATGTTCCCCTAAAAGTCGTTCTGACCAAAGAGGGAAATAAGGAGAACTGGGAGCGCTTCTTTGATGGGCGGCGCATGTTTAGCACCCAAGAGGCCGGGCGCGGCAAGCAAAGCCGCCTTGTGGTCGAACGCTTTGGACCGATAGCTGTTCACCTGGCTATAATCGTCAAAGATGGAAAGCAAATTCTCAAGACTACGGGCTGGTCGCTCGTTGGCATTCCCCTGCCAAAACTTCTGTTACCCGGGGGCGATGTTTATGAGCATGATGCCGATGACCGTTTTAATTTTCACGTAGACATGGTCGCACCGCTATTTGGGCGCTTAGTCAAATATGAAGGTTGGCTGGAAGAGGTTAAAGAGGAATAAGCGAGCGCTTACGCGTCATGGAAATATAATTCACATTCGCCCCAAGACGGACACCTACACCTGACCGCACGGGGGCCAGCGTAATACCATTCGCGCGTTGATAATTAATCGCCATACCCGCTACCAAATAGGCGGAGCCATCTACGCCCGGAAAGCGCTGATAAATATAATCGGGGTTATCTAGTCCGTAAACCAAGGTGAAGACTTTGGACACATCCGCACCGCCATCAAATCCTACAGAGGGGCCCTGCCAATATACCTTCTTGGTCGTGCCATTTTTCATCCACAATGTACCTTGGCCATAACGAGCACCAACAATCATGGCGCCGCTGCCCTCCTGGCCGGTAATATATCCGACGGGGCGGCCGCGATCTTTAAAGAGGCGTTCAATAGCCGTCGCAGCAGACTCAGAAGTCACACCCAAGTGAGTGGAAATCGCATAGACGAGTTCACTTTCACTATATGATTTTGCTGTTGATTGGCTTTGATTTTGAGCACTTCGAATATCAGTATGGCTATTCGGATTATTGGCTGGCGTTGCACACCCTCCTAAAGCCAATATTGAGGCACAAGCGAGAGCAAGCCCCATAGCTAAGAGCGGGCGACGTTGTTTTTCTGAAATTATCTCGGGCATAGCTAATCCTTTACACATGCGTCCCAGCCGGCACACATTGATAAATTAGGGTTAACAAAAGACAAAAATAAGGCGAACTTAACTGCTTTTTACAGTGCGTCTCCAAGCGATTAAGCCCCATATCCCTGCTACTGTGGCCACAATAATAGTGGGAAGAAATACGGCAAATTTTAAGGCGGTGAAGAGCCCAGCGATGGACCCCAATATCATTGAGCCGGTTGTTAAGGTCAGAGCGATGAGGCTGTCCTCAAAAAAGTCGGCCAGCAAAAACAATATCGGTAGAATAAATAACAAGTTCCATTTCGGGTTTTTAGGCCTAATGTGCCGTAGCCCAAAGGCGATAAAAGCCTCAAACACTAAGGCCTGCAATATCATATAAGGGAGATCGAAAATTAGCGCTAGAAGCTTCGTTTTTCGCCCCGCGCTATCAAGCGTAGCCAAAGTTTCAACAGCTGTTCTTCCAGTATAAAACCCCATCTCTTGTAACGATGAGTAACCTTGCATTGTGCGCATCTGACCAAAATATCCTGGCCCCGTATACCACAGGGTATACGCAACAAAGACCGCAAACAGGACTAATATACTTTTACCCTGGAAACGGTGAAAAGGGGAAGCGCTATAATCTTGCATTGGATAAGTGTAGCGCAAATCATGTAGGAGTCAAAAGGCCACCGCTAGGGCAAGCGATGGCCAGGATGCATTCGAGAGGGGGAGGAGAACGCATCAATATCGCTCAATTTAAAAACAAGCGATACCTTGATGTACGCTGAAACTAGGTATACGTAAAATCGATTGTTTCTATTTATTCAATAGGGTCCACCAATGAATTTACGTGACCTCGATTATATCTGCGCCGTCGCCGATCATAAACATTTCGGACGCGCTGCGGAAAGCTGTCATGTCAGCCAACCGACACTGTCAGGCCAAATCAAAAAGCTCGAAGCTCAATTGGGCGTAACTCTCTTTGAGCGAAGCCATAAAGGCATTCGAGTTACGGATATCGGCGAAGAAATTATTTTGATTGCCCGAGAAGCCCGAGAAGCTGCACAGCGGATAAAAAGTGTAGCGGCTTCTGCGCAGGACCCTCTGGCAGGTAATTTATCGCTTGGCCTGATTCCAACAATCGCGCCTTATCTCATCCCCCTTTTCGTGGGTAAATTACAATCAGCGATGCCCAACATGTCTATCGATTTTCGCGAAGACATCACAGACCGATTAAACGAAGCCCTTTTGCAGGGCGATCTTGACGTGGCCATCTTAGCAACGCCGCCTGAAGAGGATAGCTTGACCGCCATAGAGCTATATTCAGAACCCTTTTGGCTGATCTTTCCCAATGACCACGAACTCCGCAGCCTTCAACATGCCAGTATTCATGACGTTAAAGCAGATGATATTTTGCTCCTCACCGAAGGTCATTGCTTCCGAGACCAAGCTCTATCTATTTGCCGCCCTGCCCGTAAACGTCGCCGTCAGTCCCTTCGCGCGACGAGTCTTGAAACACTGATTAATTTGGTCGCCTCGGGCCAAGGCGTCACCCTTGTACCAGCTCTTGCCATGCGCGGAGGATGGAGCCACGAAATGGGGCTCACGAGCCGTAAACTCGCGGATGAGGGGGCAGACCGGAAAATCTACCTCACCTACCGCAAACGCTTCCCGCGTATCGAGGCGGTGAAGGCGCTTGCTTCGCTTATTCAAGACGGCCTGCCTGATAGCGTCACGGCCGCCTAGAACGGCAGCAGACGGTGCTTGCTTATCCTGCAATCCGCATTAAATAACGCCCTATGAGTTCTCAAAAAAATATTCGCAATTTTTCTATCGTCGCCCATATTGACCACGGAAAATCCACTCTGGCTGATCGCCTGATTTCCTTTACTGGCGGGCTGTCAGACCGCGAAATGTCAGAGCAGGTGCTCGACAATATGGATATTGAAAAAGAACGCGGCATTACGATCAAGGCCCAAACGGTACGCCTTGAATATCCCGCCAAGGATGGCGAAACCTATATCCTAAACCTTATGGATACGCCGGGCCATGTCGACTTTGCCTATGAGGTCTCGCGCTCTCTCTCTGCGTGCGAAGGGTCCATCCTTGTCGTTGATGCCTCGCAGGGTGTTGAAGCGCAAACACTGGCTAACGTGTATCAAGCCATCGAGCATGACCACGAGATTGTCCCTGTCCTGAATAAGATCGACCTCCCAGCTGCTGAACCTGACCGCGTACGTGCCCAAATTGAGGAAGTCATTGGCATTGATGCCAGTGAGGCCATTGAATGTTCTGCCAAGTCCGGCATCGGCATCCAGGATGTGCTGGAGGCGATTTGCGAGAAACTCCCTGCCCCGTCTGAGGGTGACCCGAGCGCTCCGCTAAAAGCCATGCTCGTGGATGCGTGGTATGACACCTATATGGGCGTTGTTGTTCTCTTCCGCGTTATCGAAGGCACTGTCAAAAAAGGTATGCGCATCCGCACCATGAATACGGGCGCGAATTACACAGTTGATAAGGTCGGTTACTTCCTACCAAAGCCAACAGATACAGATAGCATCGGCCCCGGCGAGGTTGGCTTTCTCACCGCCTCCATCAAAGAAGTCGCGGATGCGGCGGTGGGCGATACGATTACCGAAGATAAGCGCCCAACACAGACACCACTGGAAGGCTTTAAGCCAGCTCAGCCTGTCGTCTTTTGCGGTATCTTCCCTGTGGACGCCGCAGATTTCGAAGACCTGCGCGCCGCTATGGGCCGCCTACGCCTTAATGATGCTAGCTTTAGCTATGAGATGGAAACATCCGCCGCGCTCGGCTTCGGTTTCCGCTGCGGCTTCTTAGGGCTTCTCCATTTGGAAATTATCCAAGAGCGCCTCGAGCGTGAATTTGACCTCGACCTTATCACAACGGCACCTTCAGTTGTTTATACCCTCGATATGCGCAATGGCGAATCTCAACAGCTGCACAATCCCGCTGACATGCCCGATGTCATGCAAATCGAAGATATCAAAGAACCGTGGATTAAAGCGACCATTATGACGCCCGATGATTATCTCGGCGGCATTTTAAAACTTTGCCAAGATCGGCGCGGCGTGCAAACGGGCCTCTCTTATGTTGGCTCCCGCGCCATGGTGGAATATGAACTCCCGCTCAATGAAGTCGTTTTTGATTTCTATGATCGCTTCAAATCCGTCTCCAAAGGCTATGCCAGTTTCGACTATCAAAGCATTGGCCTAAAAGTCGGCGATTTGGTCAAAATGAGTATCCTCGTCAATGGCGATCCCGTCGATGCGCTCTCTATGCTGGTTCACCGTAATAATGCAGAGAGCCGAGGCCGCCAAATGTGTGAGCGCCTCAAAGACCTCATCCCAAGACACATGTTCAAAATCCCCGTCCAAGCCGCAATCGGCGGCCGCATCATCGCCCGCGAAACCATCGCCGCTATGCGCAAAGACGTGACGGCAAAATGTTATGGCGGCGACGCATCGCGGAAACGCAAACTGCTTGATAAGCAGAAAAAAGGTAAAAAGCGGATGAGGCAGTTTGGTAAAGTGGAGATACCGCAAGAGGCCTTTATTGCGGCCTTGAAGATGGATGATAGCTAAAGATGGAGGATTTTGGAATTCTCCCATATGCTCTGCCTGCAATTTGCGGCGGATTCGGGGTGTTCTTCCTTATTAATTTTGCGAATAATGCACCCAATAATAACAAATGTTATTTAGGGTTAGCTCCTCTTTTGTTGCTCTTCTTTGGGACAATGATATCTTTTTATGCTGTTTTTGATTTGTTTTTTGATAACCCACCTAATGATGATTTAAACGATGCTTTATGGTTAAAGCCCGCATATGTTTTATTCAGTTTAATTGTCTTTGGTTATTTACTCGATCTTTTGAAACGCAGAATCACTTGGTCCAATGAAGGATTAAAAATAAGGCGAATATTTCGTGGAGAACTATCTATTCGTTGGGATGACGTAGAGAAAATAACTTATAATAAATGGGCGCAATGGTGGCGGATAAGCCTCTCAAAAAACCGTAGTGTAATATTTTACGATATGATGCGCGGCTCAAAACATCTGATTAATGAATGCAATCGTAGAATTAAGCCTTAGGACAACGCTTCCTAGCCATCACAGGCTCACCTGCTTCCGCCATTTCAATTTTCTCTAACGACGTCGCAACTCCCGCGGCCCAGTCGCAGTAAATCTCTTTGGCTTCCCATTTACTCTCTGACGTCATCGCGCCTGTATTCGGGTTTACGAAGACGACAAAGGGAGACCAGACGCGGTGCCAGCCTGCGGCATTTGCCATTTCCGTGACGCCAAGTTCATCCGCGAGGGCAAGGCCGTGCTCAGAACGGGCGTGGAGGCGAACGTAAGGGAGTTTAAGCGATTTTTCAGCCGCCATATATTTGGCGTGTTCAGCGCTAGAGAAATATTGCGCGACATCACCGCTTTTGAGTGGATTACGCGGGTCCATGATTTCGCTCTCAAGCTTGATGCAATAAGGACATTTATTAAAACCCCAAATCACCATGAGCGGTGTGTCCATCGCCTTAGCCGTTGTGAGCGCACGGGTGTAGATAGCTTTGGAGTCGCGGCAATTATGATATTTCACATCGCGCGGCACTTCATCCATGCAGCCGTCAATGCGCGGGATGGCATTGTAATCGAGCGCAGCTTTGAAGATGGGCGCGCGTTCAAATGCGGCGAGTTCAGCTTTGGGGGCGGGCGTAGGCACAGCGGCCTCTTTGGATCCGC
>JAHDCL010000045.1 GCA_020629875.1 Hellea sp. | reverse complement strand
CGGCATGCATCCGCGCATTGATGGAGTTCACATTCCAAGTAGCAATTTGCATGTTATCGCTTTCGGTAAACCTGATAACCAAAGCCTTTTGACGGGTCTTTGACGAGTTTCTCAAATTGCTCTTCAGGGAAAGCCGTGTCCACGCAATGTTGCGGGATATAGCCAAAGGAGCGTCGTGGGAAATAGTTTGCGAGCAATCCTTTGAGAGTTCGCACGGAGGTATTCTCGATTAGATTTACATTGAAAACAGCAACCCCGCCAGGTTTAAGCACACGGGCGAATTCTGTCAGATAATTCCATTGCTTCACAAAGGGCATGAAGTAGAGGCAGGATGACGCCACACAAATATCCATCGACTCGTCCTCAGTCTCAGATAGTGACTCGCCGTCACACTGCTTGGAGTCGACACCCAGGTTATCTTTCAGCCATTGCGCCCAGCCCGTGTCTATTTCATAGACATGGTAATCCTGGGGTTTGTAACGATTAAGCATGTAACGTGTGGCAGCACCCCAGGCTGCACCAATTTCGCAAACGGCGTTCACGCGCTTGGGGTTAATAAAGTTCTTTTTTATGATTTGATCAAATCGTTCGATAGTAATTTGAATATGGTTAGCTTTTAGCTCATCTAAGCTCATGCCTTTACTCGCGGCATAAGCTATATCTGTTTCGCCGCGTTGAAACGTAACGATGGGCCGTAGGCCTGTGAAGTCAAAGCCTTGCGCCATATCCATCTCGACTGAAAATAGCTGCTCATAGAAAGCGCGGTGCTGCGATTTTTCCATCTCAGCTCGAAAGTTCTCTACTTTATCTGGGGTCGCATTATCCTCGCATTTTGCGATGAAACGTTGATAGGCTTCTTCTGGCAAGCGCAATTTTGTGCCCGTGAAGAAGGTATCAATACGCTCGAGGGTAAGGTCTTTGCGGCTGTTAATGCGCATAGCGTTGATTTCGCTTTTTTGCGTATCGACAATCCCTTTAAGTTTGTTGTTCAACTCAATCCGTTCGGCCAAGCGCTCTCTATATTTTTGATTGGCCGTCTCTAACCTCTCAACTTTCATCTGCAAATTCGCAACAGATTGGGATTGGGATTGAGAGGACGTACGATTTGAGGCAGCACGCGGACCAGAGCCCGCGAAAAAACGTGAGATAAAGCCCATTTCGGTTCTCGCCTTACTTAACTTCCAAAAGCTGCATATTGAAAACCAGTGTCGCATTTGGCGGGATGCCTGGGCGCCCACGTGGCCCATAGGCTATGTCGCCGGGAACATAGAGAATCCAAGCAGAGCAAGGCTGCATTAGCGTTAGGGCTTCGTTCCAACCCTTAATAAATGCATTGGCGTTATACTCCAAAGGCTCGCCGCGCTCATAGGAGCTGTCAAAGACTTCGCCATTTGGAAAATAGCCGTGATAATTTGCCCGAATGACTTGTGGTCCAACAGGTGAAGGGCCGTTTTTTACGCCTTTTTTGATAATTTTATATTGTAGGCCACTTTCGAGCGTTACAACGCCTTTGCGCTTGCCATTAGCTTCGTGCCAAGCGGCGTAATCATCTGTAGAGGCCGGCATTTGATCGCCCGCATAGGCTGCGACATCTGTAATAACCTGCTCTGCTGGGCAGTTCGCAGGACCCGTGCCATCACTGGCTTCAATGATGGGGTCGGCGCTGTTTCCGCTTGTTCCGTTTGAACAAGCCATCAATGCAAGGCAGGCTGTTCCTGCGAATAACTTTTTAATCATCATGTTAAGTCCTTTTTCTAGGCGTGATTTAGCGCGCTAATTCCTTCATGGCTGATTCGAGCCCAGATAACGTCATAGGGAACATACGGTCTTGGCCGATAATGTCTTGTATCATTTTCGTGGATTGCGAATATTGCCAGTATTTTTCTTCGGTCGGGTTAATCCAGATAAGGTGAGGGTAAACTTCTACTAATCTCTGCAACCACACCGCGCCTGGTTCTTCGTTCCAATGTTCTACGGAACCTCCGCGCATGGCAACTTCATAAGGGCTCATGGCGGCGTCGCCGACGATCACGACGCGGTAATCCGAAGCGAACTTATGCAGGATGTCCCAGGTCGGAGTGACTTCGCGCATGCGGCGGATATTGTCCTTCCACACATGTTCGTAAATGCAGTTATGGAAATAGAAATACTCCAGGCGTTTAAACTCACTGCGCGCTGCAGAGAATAATTCTTCCGCTTGTTTGACGTGTGCATCCATAGAGCCGCCAATGTCGAAAAATGTTAGGACTTTAACGGCGTTGCGACGCTCGGGCCGCATCCGAATATCTAGCCATCCTTGTTTGGCTGTTCCGCGAATAGTCCCGTCTAAGTCGAGTTCCTCGACGGCGCCTTCGCGCGCAAACTTTCGCAGACGACGCAAGGCTACCTTGATGTTACGCGTGCCAATTTCTCGGTCGCCATCAAGGTTCTTAAATTGGCGCTTATCCCAGACTTTGACAGCTTTGCCGTGGCGGCCTTCTTTTTGGCCGATACGCACACCCTCGGGGTTATAGCCATAGGCGCCGAAAGGAGACTTGCCAGCCGTACCAATGTTTTTGTTGCCGCCCTCATGGCGTTTATCTTGATTTTCCAGACGCTCTTTCAAAGCTTCCATGATTTTATCAAAATCACCAAGGGCTTCTATTTCAGCCATTTCTTCGGGCGTGAGGTGTTGCTCTGCCATTTTACGGAGCCAGTCTGCCGGAATTTCATGTTCATCATGACCAAAAATATCAGAAAGGTAATCGAGCCCGCGAAAAACATGTGAGAATACCTGATCAAACTTGTCTAAATCTCGTTCATCTTTCACCAGCGCCGTGCGTGCCAGATAATAAAAGCCGTCAAGGCTGTCATTGGCGACATTCTTATCCACCCCTTCCAGCAGGGTCAGATATTCTCGAATAGTGACGGGGAGCTTCGCGGCTCGCAATTCTTTGAAAAAGGTTTGAAACATTATTCGGCCAATTCTTCGGGCAGTTCCGGCTGGGGGTCTGCAGGCGCATCAATGTGGCGGCCTGAATATTTGAAAACAACGAATTCCAGAGGGCTATCATTGGCCGCTTTAATCCCGTGATAATCCCAGGCGCGGGCGAATAAGATGTCGCCCTCTTTAGCAACGCTTTCTTTCCCGTTCAAATACCATGTGCCTCGTCCTTTAGTCACCATAAGATATTCTTCATCAGCATGACGGTGAGGGGGGTGAATTTCCTGTCCTGCATCGATTTTTGCTACGCCCACCAATACTGGTTTCAAGACGTGAGTTTCATCAGTGAAATAGGGAAAGAAGCTGCCCCAGGGGGCTTTGTCTTCGGTGATATTTGCTTCGGTGACGATGGCGGAGGCGCCAGCGCCATTGGCGCCGCGCTCTGTTTCGAATTTACCTTCCTCATCCGCGCAAGAGACTAAACTGAGAGATAAGAATAGCCATAAATATTTGATCATTTACACTCGCCTCTCGAACTTGCACTCACACCTTTGGAGTTAGCTACGCATTCATTTGAATAGGTCTTCCCGTCACAACCGCACACAGGATTATAATCCATTGTGCACATTTCTGGCCGCGCGCGGCAGACGCCCGGCGCATCGGCAGCACCACACATATCGCGGATTTCACGGTGACAATATTCCTTAGGTTCATCACATGATGGGGCAGGGGCTTGGCGGAAGCCCCCGCAATAGCGCTTCTCCTCACTGGGTGCTTCGCTCACTGGAAACCCAGGAGGGGGAATATGCTCGCCCGCCGTGGGCAGTTTTTGTCCTTGAGGCGGAGATGTGTCTATCGGCGCGGCACAGGCACTAAGAATGAACGCCGCGATGAACAGGAAAAATCGCACTAACCTGTCCGCATCTCAGTTTCGATTTGGGCAGCAAGCTCAGGGTCGAGCCTCAGGCCCATTGCGAGTTGGTCAAGGTAATCCCGCTCTTTCGGGTTTAGTCCATTCGCGACGCGGCAAGAGACGGCGTAGATTTCAGCCGCAGCTTGGTCGCTATCCGCCATGGCGGCGATTGCTTTCGCATTGGTGGGCTGATCCATCACGGCTTGAACCGCTTCCACGCTGGCGCCTTCATAGGCCTTTATGATGTCCATTTCTTCCTCATGCAAAGACCCGTCAGCTTTCGCAGCAGAGACCATAGCTTTGAGTAATATGGCTGCTCGGTCATCCGCTTTCGGGCCCTTAAGTAATCCAATAACTTCATCGGCAGAGGTTGGCATTTTTCCTGCTTTATGCGCTTTGTAAGCGAGCATGCCCAGCGCACTTAATCCGCCCAAGGTAGCCATTTTACGGCCTGAACGGGAGGAGAGAAGCAAAGCGATTGCGCCGGCGGCCGCGCCTGTGCCAACCCCTTTGCGCAGGGCTTCGCGGCTGACTTCGCTATCTTCGAGGTTGAGTTTGTCGACGAGGTAGTCCTCACCTTTCGCGGCAAGTTCTTTACCCTTTACGGTCAGGTCACCTGTTTGGGCTTTACCTTGTTTTACAAGGTCTTTACCGGTTGCTAGAATTTGCTCGAGCAGTTCTTGCGGGTTTATCTCTGATAGGTTTATCGGCTTATCTGTCATTTAGCGGTCCTCCATTTGGCCAGAACCTACATCACGCGTCTAATATTTCCAAATCCTACTTGCCTTTGCAGCTGTATTTATCAACAAAAGCCTATGAGGAAACTTTTACGGTCTGCCGGTGTTGTTGCTATCTTAGGTGCGATGGGGGGCATGCTCTATTTGCAAACGCCCTGTCCGCCTAAACCGGATAGTGCGACTATCCGAGGCATCGCGGCAAATTATAATGCTCGCATCATTCGGGATGAGTGGGGCGTGCCCCATATTTTCGGAAAAACAGACGCAGATGCTAGCTTTGGTTTTGGCTATGCACATGCAGAAGATGATTGGAAGCACATTCAAGAATCTATCATGGGCGCGCGCGGAATGACCTCGCAATATAAAGGGAAGGGCTCCGCTCCGCAGGATTACCTCTATGATCTTTTTAAGGTCCGAGAGTCTGTGGAGGCTAAGTATTTGGCCGAGCTTAAGCCGGCAACACGGGCTGTCGTAAAGGCTTATGCTGATGCCATCAATTTATACGCCGTAGAGAACTCCAATAAAGTCGCGCCGGGAATACTACCCGTGACGGAGCAAGATGTTGTGGCCGGATATACTTGGATGACGCCCTTTTTCTATCGGCTCGATGGAAAATTAGAGGAGCTTTTTACCGATAAAAATAAGCCTGCCGTTTCTCCGTGGCAGCAACAGTCCTCACTCAATCTGCCAGAGGCTGTGCGAGGGTCAAATGGTTTTGCAATCTCGCCCACCCGTTCAGCGGATGGGCACACGCGCCTAATCGTCAATTCGCATCAACCTATGAAGGGGCTTTACGCTTGGTACGAGGCTCACATGGTGTCGGAGGAGGGGCTGAACCTAGCCGGCGCAGGTTTCCCTGGAACCCCGATATTAGCACAAGGAGTTACCCCAAATTTAGGGTGGACACATACGGTCAATCAGCCTGATTTGGTTGATGTCTATGCTCTGGACGTGAACCGCGCAAAAAAACCAACCCAATATAAGTTAGATGGTCAATGGCGCGATTTTGAAATCACCAAGTCTAAGTTTCGTGTGAAGCTATTCGGGCCGTTTTCACTACCGGTGACGCGGGATGTTCTCTGGTCTTTGCATGGACCCGTTTTAGAAACACCTACTGGCTTTTACGCCATTAGATTTGCCGGTCTCCAAGAGGTGAGAGCGGTAGAACAATGGTATGAGATGGGTAAGGCGACCAATATGCAAGAATGGCGGGCGGCCCTCGAGCAAAATGGCGTGTTAAGTTTCAATATCACCTATGCGGATAAAGACGGGAATATCGGCGAAATTTATAATGCGCGTATGCCAAGGCGCATTGAGGGGCCGGATTGGAGTAAAGCTCTGCCGGGAGATCAGTCTAAGCTGATTTGGGCCGACTACCGGGATATTTCAGAATTGCCGCAAATTTGGAATCCTGATTGTGGTTGGTTATTTAGCGCGAACTCGACGCCCTTTAAGATTACAGACGATGCGTGCAACAATAGACGTGAAGAGTTTTCTGAAACTATGGGACTTGAGCCTCGCATGACCAACCGGGCGCGTCGTTCTTTGGAACTCTTTGAAGCTGATGCTGAAATTACTGAGGAAGAGCTTTTGCGCTATCGCGCGGATACCAAATACCATCCTGAATCTCAGCTCATGCAAATGGTTGTCGAGCTTGTAACGACCCGGAGTGATGACCCGCTGATAAGGCAGGCTCAGGAATTGTTACGCAATTGGAACGGTGATACGGTAAGGGAGAACCGCGGGGCGGCATTGGCTGTCATCACGGGAACTCGGGCCTTGGGATATGAGTACATAAAGCCCGAAGCAGACCCCATGGAGATGCTCAAAAAAACGGCGATGGAGCTCACCGAAAAATATGGCCGTTTGGATCCAGAATGGGGAGAGGTAAACCGTATCCAGCATGGTGACGTTGACTTACCACTAGATGGGGGCCCAGATGTGCTTCGCGCTATCTACGCAGATCGTGACGGAATGTCTAAGGAGGGCGTGATGAACGCGTTTGCAGGCGATACGCATATTATGTACGCGGATTGGGATGAGAAGGGGCATTTGACCCTTCAGTCAATTCATCAATATGGCGCTGCGACAATGGATGAGACCTCGCCGCATTATGATGATCAGGCGCCGCTATTCGCGCGCGGCGAATATAAAAGAATGCCAATGACCCTTCAGGAAGTTTTACCAAAGGCAAAACGAGATTACCGTCCTGGTCAGAAGCGGTAGTCTCCCACAAAAAAGGCGCCTCAATTAAATGAGACGCCTTTCAATTTTTGATGAATTGAGGGCTATGCGACGTGGGCTAACTTAACGTCGAAACGATCATTCATCATGACCTTATCCCAAGCGGCGATGAAGTCACGCTTGAACTTCTCCTCTGAGCCTGCCTCCGCATAGACTTCAGCAAGACCGCGAAGAATAGAGTTAGAGCCGAAGACAAGGTCCGCACGCGTGCCAGTGAACTTCACCTTGCCGGTTTTGCGGTCATGACCTTCGTAAATCTCTTCCGACGCGTCTTTGGCTTTCCAGACCGTGTCCATGCCTAGTAATTTAACAAAAAATTCGTTGGAGAGTGTTCCGGTGTTCTCGGCAAGCAGACCATGCTTTGAACCGTCCGCATTTGCCCCCAGGGCGCGCATGCCGCCCACTAACACAGTCATCTCTGGCGCTGTTAAGCCGAGTAGTTGTGCGCGGTCTATCAAGAGGGCTTCTGTTGAACGCGGATCGTTAGTTTTGCGGTAATTCCGGAAGCCATCGAATTTTGGTTCCAGGACCTCAAATGCCTCGGCGTCAGTTTGTTCGTCAGTTGCATCGGTGCGTCCGGGGGTGAAAGGCACAGACATTCCGCTTGCCTTTTCTAGGGCCGCACACCCACCTAGAACAATCATATCAGCTACTGAGACGTTTGCGCCTGACTTCTTTGCGATGTCTTCGAGAACAGAGATAACATCAGCTGTTCCTTTATTAACATCCCAGTCTTTTTGAGGCGCGAGGCGGATACGAGCACCATTAGCACCCCCGCGCTTATCAGAGCCGCGATAGGTTGCCGCAGACGCCCAAGCCGTCGTAATCAATTGTGAGACCGAAAGGCCAGAGCCTAGGATGTGATCCTTGAGAGACGCTATTTCTGTTTCTGAAATCAACGGACCTGTGTGGTCAGGAATGGGATCTTGCCAGATGAGTTCTTCGGATGGAACTTCTTCGCCCAAATAGCAGGCTTTAGGTCCCATGTCCCGGTGAGTAAGCTTGAACCAAGCGCGTGCATAGGCGTCTTCAAACTCGGCCGGATTTTCCAAAAAATGCTGTGAGATTTTAGCATATTCTGGGTCCATTTTGAACGCCATGTCAGCGGTCGTCATCATCAGCGGTTGCGTTTTCGATGGGTCGTGGGCCATTGGAGACTCGGGGGCGCCTTGGCCGGGCTTTGGTTGCCACTGAACGTGACCTGCTGGGCTAGTTACTTTTTCCCATTCATAGCCTAGGAGCACTTCGAAATATTCCATGTTCCATTTGTCAGGCGTTGGTGTCCACGCACCTTCGAATCCCGCGGTTGTTGTGTCGTCCCCCATGCCGGATTTGTATGTGTTTGACCAACCAAGTCCTTGGGCTTCAATGCCCGCGGCCTCTGGCTCGACACCAACTTCTTCCTCGGGACCCGCGCCATGACCTTTACCGAATGTGTGACCACCTGCAACGAGGGCGACTGTTTCATAATCATTCATTGCCATGCGTTTGAAAGTCACGCGGACATCGTGTGCTGCCGCTAAGGGATCTGGAACGGCATCTGGGCCTTCGGGGTTCACATAGATCAATCCCATCATGACCGCGCCAAGCGGCGTATCAAGCTTTTCCGCATCCGCATCGTTGCTGTCGTATTCGCGTTGGCCCTTATATCGGCTATTTGGATTTCCCGAAGCGGCTAGCCACTCAGTCTCTGGCCCCCAGTAAATGTCTTCTTCCGGTTCATAGATATCCGCGCGCCCGCCTGCGAAGCCGAACATTTTAAGGCCCATGGTTTCCATGGCCACATTACCCGTTAGGATGAACAAATCCGCCCAAGAAATTTTGTTTCCGTATTTCGCTTTAATTGGCCATAGAAGGCGGCGGGCCTTATCTAAGTTGCCATTGTCTGGCCAGCTATTCAGTGGTGCAAAGCGTTGGGTTCCCGAACACGCCCCGCCGCGCCCGTCATAAATCCGGTACGTACCTGCGCTGTGCCACGCCATTCGAATAAAGAAGCCGCCATAATGCCCGTAATCAGCGGGCCACCATTCCTGACTATCTGTCATCAAGTCAGCGAGGTCTTTTTTTAGTGCTTTCAGGTCTAGGCTTTTAAACGCCGTAGGGTAGTCGAATGACGGATCCATTGGATTCACGTTTGAGCTATTTTGATTTAGCATTTTCAGATTTAGTTGATCTGGCCACCAATGTTGTAAGGCGGCGGTGCCAGCAGATGAGTGGGCTTTGTTTGCGCCGTGCATAACAGGGCATTTGCCAACTGCAGATGAGGTTTCTTCATTAATATCAAAAGGCTGTTCACCCATAGGTCTCTCCAATCATTAGGTCATGTGATTATCTGATACTCTTGGAAAAACAGAAAATCCAATTGGTTGTGTCAAACAGAATGATAGGTACTGCCAATGTTTTCTAGTTTTTTTGACCTTGCCGTCTATGTGTCGCCGGGAACTTCGCATCGATTAGGACATTTCCACGTGAGCATGTTAAAAGAGAATATGGGCCGTTTTTTGATTTGCATATGTGTTGTGATGATAAGCATCCTGGCAAGCTGTGCGACCGCCCCGCCAGAAAGGTTGGAACTCTCCGAAGTCTTAGACGGAGAAGCTGCAATAACGATTCCGATGAAGGTCACCGAAAGTGGGTTGATTGTCATCAAGGGCATAAAGGCGGAAGGACAGTCTTTGGACATGGTCTTGGACACAGGGGCGACGCAGTCTGCAATTTTTAGAAGTGCACTAAATAAACTGAACTTGGAGCCTTCGTTTCGCCAAGAGACAATGGTTCATGGTATGGTAGAGTCCAAAGAGCACAAAGTCGTATATCTCCCCGTGCTGGATATGGGGCCGCTGAGTTTTACGTCCAAACCCATGATTGTCCTTGATGATCGCGAATCTGATTTCCGAGATTTGGAGATTTTTGATGGCCTAATTGGGATGGACATCTTGGCAAAGTACCAGGTCTATGTCTCTCCTTCTAAAAGTGAATTGAAACTCATCCCAAATGATGTTCCTGTCTATGTTTCCTATTATTGGCCCCGCATTTATTTGAGAGAAAATCCCTTTCTGTCAGATGATCGAACGCTGCATTTTATCGAGATGAGAATCGCGGGGCGTATGACGCCGGCATTGTTTGATACAGGGGCGGAATTTAGCGCCATGAACTGGCCGGCTGCGACCTATGCGCAAGCCAAAGCCATTCGCAGGAATCTCAGAAAAGAATGGGAGTTACAGGGAGCGGTCGGGATTTTTAAACCTGTCGCGAGAGTGAAGCTGAACCGGCTACGCGGCGGACAAATTTTCTGGAACAATAAAGAGTTTGTTGTCATGGACTTTGACAGCTTGGATGTTTTGGGCGTTGAAAATCAACCTTTTATTATCGCCGGCATGAACCTCTTTCTAAATGAAACAATTTTTATGGATTTTGAGAGAGGGTTTTTAGCTGTGATTCCAGAAGAGGGAATACGAGAAAATCCTGAGCGGCAATGACTATCGCTTATTTTGGTGTTTTCCCTTTTTAAATCCACCTTTTTGAAATCCGCCTTTTTTATGAGGAGGGCGATTGGTTGATTTGGCGCTTTGAAATGACCCTTTAGGTTTCTCCGAAGGCTCAGCTTTGACGGGTTTTCCATAATCGCGGCGTAGGCGTTGTCCCATGCGGGTCAACATTTCATAATTTATCGTGCCAATTTCATCCGCTTCATTTTCAAGTTGGTCGCCTCGGAAGACAACAACGCCGCCAACCTCTTTATGCATATGCACATCGGTAATATCGACCATAGTGATATCCATGGACACGCGGCCAACAATAGGAACGGCTTCGTCATGAAGGGTCGCATAACCTTTATTCGATGCCAGCACGGGAACGCCATCAGCATAGCCTGCGCCGATAACGGCAATTTGCATATCGCGCGGGGCGGTATAGCTCGCATTATAACCGAGGCTCTCACCTTTATTGATATTACGAATTTGCAGTATGGGAGCGAGGAGGGTCGCGACGGTGCGTATATCTTCCTGCTCTGGGTTTGTCGTAGCGTAACCGCCATAAAGTCCGATGCCGGGGCGCACCATTTGGAAATGATAAGGCTTTCCAAGATAGGTGCCCGCCGTATTGGCGAGGCTTAGCGGCGTCATGGGGAGCTGCGCCGCTGCGCGTTTGAACTTCGCGAGCTGCTTGGCATTCATCGGATGATCTTTATCCGGCGCGCAGGCGAGGTGGCTCATCACCCACTCTGGGTTTAGTGAATTCCAGAGCTTCTTATCGCGCGCAAATTCTTTGAACTCTTCTTCGTCAAAACCGAGGCGGTTCATGCCTGTATCAATATGGATGGCCGTGTAAGGCGGCTCATTCACACTATTGCTGACCTGCGCCCAGAAGCGGGCTTGTTCGAGAGAGTTGATAACGGGTTTAAGCTTCGCGCCAAGTAATACGCCTTTATCACGCGGCGAAGGGCCGTTGAGCACATAAATGGCGGAATTAGGCCCAACACTATCGCGCAGGATTTTACCTTCGCCAGCGGTCGCCACAAAAAAGATACGGCAGCCCGCGCCATAAAGCGCGCGTCCCACTTGAGCCGCTCCAAGGCCATAAGCATCAGCTTTGACAGAGGCTCCAATTTTGGCATTGCCGACACGTTTCTTGATGGCCTCGTAATTATAACGCAGGTTTTCGAGATTTACGCGCAGGGTTGGGCGTGTGGAGTAGCTTATCGGAGGGTGTGACACAGTCGGTCGCCTTTTAATCTAATGGCCGCCATCAAAGCGGTCATCTTGGGCGAGATTGCCAAATTTCGTGAGGTCAGGGTTAAAGGAGAGCTTGACCGTGCCGATGGGGCCGTGACGTTGCTTGCCGATAATGACTTCGGCTTTGCCGTGAAGCTGTTCCATATCTTCTTGCCATTTCAGATGTTCTTCTGTGCCTTCGGAGGGTTCGGCGCGGGCGACGTAATATTCTTCGCGGTACACAAACATCACAACATCGGCGTCTTGTTCAATCGAGCCTGATTCCCGTAGGTCCGAAAGTTGTGGGCGTTTATCATCGCGCTGCTCCACTTGCCGTGAAAGCTGTGCAAGGGCGAGGACCGGAATGTCGAGTTCCTTGGCGAGGGCTTTGAGACCCTGGGTAATCATAGACACTTCCTGCACGCGGTTAGTGCTGGAGTTCATACCCGCACCGCCGGTCAAAAGCTGGAGATAGTCAACGACAATCATATCGAGACCGACCATACGTTTTAGGCGGCGGGCCCGCGCAGAAAGCGCACCAATAGAAATGCCGCCCGTATCATCAATATGGAGCGGGATGCGGTTAATCTCGTCCGCGCTGTCGCGAATATGTTCATATTGCTCAGCCGTGATATCGCCGCGGCGGATTTTATGGGACGGCACTTGTGAATGCTCGGCGAGCAAACGCGTGGCGAGCTGCTCGGAACTCATCTCGAGAGAGAAGAAACCAACAACGCCGCCCTCAGTGGTTTTTTCGATGCCGTTATCGTCGCGCTCACGCTTGAACTTTTTGGCAATGTTAAACGCGATGTTGGTGGCGAGTGAAGTCTTACCCATAGACGGACGACCCGCGAGGATGATGAGGTCAGAGCGGTGCATCCCGCCAAGCTGTCTGTCTAAATCGACAAGGCCTGTTGAGGTTCCAGAAAGGTGCCCATCACGCGAGAAAGCGGCGGAAGCCATCTCAATCGACTTTACGAGCGCGTTTTCAAAGCTCACAAATCCGGATTGCGTGCCGCCAATTTCCGCGAGGTTGAAGAGTTTGCTCTCAGCCTTATTAATTTGAATGGTCGCGTTTTCATCACTGTCCGGATTTGTCGCTTCGCCTTTCATTTCATCGGCAAGGCGAATGAGTTCGCGGCGCATCGACATATCCAAAATAAGTTTAGCATATTCAGGCGCGGTAGAGCCGGGCGGGGCGTTATCAAGCAGGAGCGCGAGATATTCAACGCCGCCAATATCCACCAATGTTTCGTCTTGTGAAAACCGGTTCTTCAACACAATCGCATCGGCGAGGTTTCCGCGTTCAATCAAAACCGCGATGGAATCGAAAATGCGAACGTGAATAGGATTGTAAAAATGCTTGGCCTGCACAATGCCCGAAATGCGGTGGTAAACCTCATTATCATAGAGTAGGGCGCCCAGCAGCGCTTGCTCTGCTTCCTGACTTTGAGGGGTCGAGTCCAGTTCGGACGTGATGCCCGTGTCGTTATCTGCGATGAATACCATGGGCTATGTCTAGGCTATGATGGGTGAGTCTGAAAGCGATAAAGGGAGATTTTGCAGTCTGCGGACGATAAAAGATTTTCATCCACAAATAATCCCCTGAAAATTGGGGATAAAATTTTGGCAGACGCGCTGGTGGGGGAGGTGGCGCGTCTGCCAGCCCAAGCCAGATCGTGTCAAAATCAAAGACTTTGTCACTAGGAGAGGTTCTGGCTTTTTACTCTGCGGGATGGCTTACGCCTCGCTGAGTTTAGTCACGAGCGCGCCGACATTGTCTGCGAGCTCGCCGATATTAAACTCCACATTGTCTGCTGTCGCGGCGCCCAGCACTTCGCCGGTAAAGCTATTGACCAACAGGGCTTTGGCTTTCGCCTTTTGCCAGCTCTCGCAGCCATCATCAACCGTCAGGCCTGTTTCGCGCAGGGCTTTGCCGCCAAAGCTCGCCCATGAGGCATCAGGGCCAACGCCGTATATGAGGACATAGGCATATCCTTCCGCCGCCGCCGTAATACGGACTTCATCAATTTTGTTATCCGTGTCTTGGCCTTGGAATGGAATTTCGGGTGTGTATTTCAGATAGCTGCCAGCGGGCATCAATATAATGTCGGCGTTAAGGCGCTTATCCAGAAGCTTCCAGTCAAATTCCTCGCCGTGGGGCGTTGGGATAAGACGGCCGCCATCAAGGCGCGCCACAGCAATCTTCGCGGTTGTCTCAAGTGCGGGGCTTTGAATATTTGTCTCTGTTAATTCAGCTGTTTCAAAAAGCTCCACGGCGGCGCTCGTGACTTCATTGGGCTGCGTGACGTCGAGAGCAAAAGCGCCATTGGCAAAGCCAGTGATTAAAGCGGTGATAGCAGCGGTTTTAAGTAATGTGGTCATGGTGTCAGCCCTCCTTGAGCCTGTGTTTAAGTTGATGGGGTTCTTATGACGCGCGAGTTGGGCAGGGATTTGCTGTCTCTGTGCTGATTTGATGGCAATGTTTTGGTAATGTGGCGTAATCATGCCGAAAGCCGCCAATTAAGGCAGGCCGATAGGTTCAGCCGCGAGGGCTGTTGGAACGAGACTATTCACTATTAAGCTCAACCTTGTCATCGCCGCGTTTGTCGCGGTGATCCATGTGAGAGCGCTTTAACACGCAGCTTGCTCACATGGATTACCCGAATGAAACGGGTAAGCCTCTGGGACCAGAGGCGATAAACGCCCAAAAATGGACGCTCAACCATCCCTAGACAGAAAATAGGAAAGCGTTATGTTCTCCCCAAGGGATTAGGGTCGCATCATGTTACTTCGAAGTATTACTAAGCACGTGAAAGATCAAAACTGGTTCGCCGTTGCGCTTGATTTTTTCATCGTGGTTGTCGGTATCCTCATAGCCTTTCAGATTACAAATTGGAATGAGAGGCGAGCGACGGCCGTTGATGAGCGGGAATTCCTGAACCGACTTCATGGTGATATTCTCGAACTGCAAGAGCGCCGCACGGAATATGATAAATCCAGGCCGGAGATACTAGAGATTCTTAATGTGATCACAGAGTTTCTTTATGGGGAGCGTGACGACTTATCGGCAACAGAAGCCCTACAAGTTCAATTTCTTCCTGAACTTGCAGATTTTGAAGGCCTGGTAGAATCTTCCATTTGCAATCATTTCGAATGGACGGATGCGTTGACGGTTCCGCCCGCGACTTTGCCAACGGCGACAGAGATCGTTTATGCGGGACGCGTGAATGACATTGCATCCGATAAGGTAAAATCAGCATTGCAAACTTTTCTTCAACAGTCAGAACGCGCTGAAGAATATATAGGCGCGCTTAGGAAAAACGGTATCAGGCTGACGATAACCTTCCCTGATTTGTTTGAGATACGATCAAGCAAATGGGATTATGATTTAGATGGCGAAACATTTTCTCACTACCGATGCGACTATGAAGCGATGCGGTCTAACCCCGCTTTCCTCAATGCCGTGGAAGTGAGTGTCAGAAACTATTCCAACTATACATTTAAGGGTGTTTTCCCGGCCAGTGAAAAACTGGCGGAACTGCATCAGGCCGTTGATGAAGAACTGGGATTAACTCATAACTCTGAGGCAGAATAATGCGCCTGCGTTCCCTCACAAAACACGTCAAAGATCAAAATTGGTTCGCCGTTTTTCTCGACTTTTTCATCGTCGTGGTCGGTGTGTTCATCGGTATCCAAGTCGCGAACTGGAATGAAGGGCGCGAGGATTTTCGGCAAGAAACGAAAGCTTTGTTGGAACTCAGGAAGGAGCTTGCCGACTCCATCGTGACGACAGGGGCTCAATTGCGAGCTTATGGTCAAGCGGCAGATGCCGGTAAACGTTCGCTTGCCTTTATTGATGGCCCAAAAGTCTGTGGAGACATGTGTTGGGATGTGGTTGTCGATTTTATGCATGCGTCACAGTGGCAAGATATATCGGTAAATACCACGAGTTACGAAAATATGCGCGCCCAAGGGTTTCCTGCAAACACAGCAATTGTTGATGCTGTGGAGGCTTACCGTATTCAAAACAGAAACAATATGAGTGCCTTTTCAACCTTGCCGGTTTACCGGTCGCTAGTCCGGCAAATAATCAATATTCAACCTCAAGAATATTACTGGGCAAATTGCTGGGCTCTGGTGGACGGAATGGAGGAGTATCGTCTTGATTGTCCTGAAGGCATGTCGGCGGACGAAGCAAAACAGCTTGTAAACGAGATCGTCAACAACCCGAATATAAAGCTGCACCTCACCGAATGGACTGGCTCAATTGTGTCTCTTCCAGACACGATGGGACAACAGAACGATGCCGCCCAAAAAGCGATAGACCTGATCGATGCTGAATTGGAGAGACGTTGAAGTTTTTGCACCCTATTACAAAACACATCTAAGACCATAACTGGGTCGCGAATTTCGGCTAAAATTGAGCGACTTAAACTCGCTCCAAGTAATACGCTCGCTTAACGCCTAATATTAGAGAGTGTAGGTAGGTCGAACTTGATGCCATAAGGCCATTATTCTGCCCCTGATTTCTGTTAAGCAGCACTATGATAAAAACGATAAAAGCAATCTCTATCATTGGCCTGCTTAGCTTTGCGCAGCTTAGTCATGCCCAAATGGCGGAGACGCCGCGCAGTCAAAAGGCGGCTGCGCGTTTCGAGGTCCCCTTAAATGACGCCTTAGGTAATATGGGGTTATCTCTGGGCGATCCTATTTTTCTGCGCATCACCAAAACGCAAAGTAAAAGAGATAACCAGGGAAAGCTGGAGGCTTTTGTTGAGACTGAAGAGGGCGATTTCGTTTTATTCAAAACATGGGATATTTGCACCTATTCCGGCACGCTTGGGCCCAAGCTTAAAGAAGGGGATGGCCAATCACCGGAAGGGTTTTATTTTGTAAATCCTGGCCGGATGAACCCTTATTCGAGTTATCATCTTAGTTTTAATCTCGGCTATCCCAATGCCTATGACCGCGCGCATGAGAGAACGGGAAATTATCTCATGGTGCATGGGGATTGCGTTTCTATCGGCTGTTACGCCATGACGGATAAGGGCATTGAGGAAATATATACGCTGGTGGGCGCGGCGCTTAAGGGCCGTCAGCCTTTTGTACGGGTGCATGCATTCCCGTTTCCCATGACGGAAGAGAATATGGCGGCGCATAAAGAGAATGCGAATATAGAGTTTTGGGCAAACCTGAAAACAGGCTGGGATTGGTTTGAGCAGAAGAAGCGCCCGCCCAATGTGAATGTGGCTCAGAAACGCTATGTCTTTAGCACTTCTGAGTAGGCGGAATTAATACTCAGCATATTTCTCCGCCGTAATATCGCGGAGTTCGAACATGAACTCTTCGACTTCATCGCTTAATTCTTCTACGGCGATCACGCGGGCTTTGTCCTTTAACTTCATTTTCTTATCATTTGCGCGGATAGCCGTCGTGATGGCTTTGCGTTCGGCAAAGGCGGTGGCTGTGCCGTAAGGATAGCCATTGCGCACATCAATGAGCATAGCTGTTGCGGTGCTATCGACTTTCATATTGCGTGAGGGGAGCACGAAAAGACCCAAAATAGACAGGTCCGCCAGTTGCAGGGCATTGCGGCTTTTATCGGATGTGTCTGAGACTTCGTAGATGAGAACATAATCCAAATGTTGGCGGGCACTGCCGCGGCGTATGTCATTGACGATTTGGGCGGGGTGATTGGTTTTCTGCGGGCCGCTGACCATAGAAGTGATTAGAGGAGAAACGGGAACGAACTCACCAAATGAGGGGCCTAATCGATTATACATTTTAGTCCAGCTCTCACTTTCATCTTGGGGGGTCGTGATCAGGCGACCCTTTTCAATCCGCGCCAAACCAATGCGCGCAGGGAATTGAAGGTCTGGCTCTATGGCGGCGATATTGCGAATATCCGCGTCGACACTTCCTGAGCTGGGGACATGTAATGCGGCGCGCTCATCATAGCGTTTCAAATAGTCTTTGCCGGATGTATATTGTGTCGTGGTTGAGCAGGCGGCCAAGCCAAAAATGGCGGCGGCATATAAGCCAAAAGATAAATGCGTGAATTTCATTCTGGGCTCCCAATTCGAGTATGAATGAGAGCCTTAAGGCTGAAATGGGGTCGGACTGTGCCGTAATTATGAATTAAAAAAGGCGGGCCGCATTTAGCTCCATTTTGCTTCGAGCTTAGCCTTAGCCTTTGGACAAATATTGACCTTTGTAAGGTCGCCGCCAGACCAGTTCATAACTCTTTTATCCATGACGGCGAACCAGAGCGGCGGCACAAATGCCATGGCAAAGCATCCGCCATAACCAGTCGGGAGTGTTGGCACATCTTTGTAATCCCGCAAGACTTGGTAGGGGCGCTGGGGATAGGCGTGATGGTCCGAATGACGCTGCAGGTGGAAGGATAGCATATTGGAATAGGTATGGTTTGTATTCCAGCTATGCTTGGGTTGGCAGCGTTCATATTTGCCGTCAGCGCGTTTTTGGCGCAGCAATCCATAATGTTCGACATAATTGGCTTGGGTGAGGGCCAGCCAGGCTAGAAAGTGGTGAGGGATTAGAAAGAGTAAAATGACAGGCCCGAAAAGCGCTACAAATAATGCGGCAATAGCCAATGTCACGGCATAGACTTGCAACACATCATTATGAACAGACCAAAAGCTTCGACCCTGTTTGTTAAGCCGCGCTTTTTCATAGGAGATGCCGCGCTTAAATGTGCCCGATAACTCGCGGAGCATGAAGGCATAGAAGTTTTCGCCCATACGGGAACTGGCGGGGTCTTCGGGGGTCGCAACCCATGTGTGATGGCCTTTATTATGCTCAATATTAAAATGGCCATAGCCCATAATCATATTGCCGATTTTGGCAGAGAGGCGATCAAGTTTATTGGCCTTATGGCCAAGCTCATGCGTCATCACCATCACGCCGCCGCTATTGGATCCCACGCCAATGATCAAAGCAAGGATGGCCCACCAGGGTAAATCCTGGGTGCCAACAAATATAGCGAAGGATAAGAACAGGGCGATGGCGACATAGACCATCGTATGGGTGATAAAGCGGTAATAATTATCCGCCATCATCGCGTTCACAACTTCTTCCGGAGGATTATGCGGGTCTTCTCCCATGATCAAGTCCATGAGCGGGGTGAAAAAGTAAAAAAACAAAGCAGGTATTAAGGTGACGATGGGGTTGTTCCCCAATGCGAAATAGAGCCATATAGAGCTCAGCGAAACGGCGGGGGAAATTAGTATCATCCAATAGAGGTGACGTTTCTTATCCGCATAAATAACCTGCGAGCCATCATCGGCTGTGCCTGAAAAACTGGTCATGCGGCTTCTCCATCTTTGTCAAATTGCGCGAAGGGAATGCAAAGCTCGGCCATGGGCTGGAGAGCGCCCAAAATCAGCGTGACTTTCTGAACCACATAAGGTCCGTCAATATCGTGAAGAACGCGGCGGCCCACTTTGCGGGAGGTGGTTATTCTGGCCTGTTCTAGGGTGCCAAGGTGGCGCGAAATGACCGACCTATCTTGAGAGAGGCCCTTCGCGATGGTTGTGACATCACAGGTGCCGAGCAAAATAAGTTTTTTGACAATCTGAACGCGGGTTGGATCCGTCAGGGCTTTAAGGAATCTTGTGTCCAAAACTGCAATTGCGGCTTCGGCCATGGCTTTGTGTTCTGGCGAGTCTTTGGCGTTATCATTTTTCATATATGTTTATGTGCACACATATGCACATATAGCAAGCGTTTTTAGTAAGACTCTGTTAACGCAATAATCCTTGGCAATGCGCAGATGTTCTACTACTGTTCTCATTATGGAATCTATACGGATCATCGGGCTGGACCCTTCGCTTGTCGCTTGCGGCTGGGGCGTGGTGGAGACGCAGGGGCTTAAAATCCGCCATGTGGCCCATGGCGTGATAAAGCCCAACCCCAAAGCAGAGCTGCATTTACGCCTGCGAGAACTGTTCGAGACGATCACAGATATTATACAGCTCCATGACCCTTGTGAGGCGAGCGTTGAGGAAGCCTTTATGAAGAATAATGCCGCCAGCGCGATTAAGCTTGGCCATGCGCGGGCAGCTTGCCTGCTCGCGGCCAGTACGACGGGTCTCGGCATTGGGGAATATTCCCCGCGCTCGGTGAAGAAATCTGTGGTCGGAACAGGGGCAGCGGATAAGGCGCAAGTCGCCCATATGATGAATGTCCTTATGCCGGGCTGCGGCGTGAAGGCGGGCGATGCGGCGGACGCGCTCGCCATCGCCATTTGCCATGCGCACCGCGTGAAGGCGGCAGGCGCGCTTTATCGGAGAGTCTCATGATTGGTATGCTAACGGGAACTTGCCTAATGGCGGGGACGGGCGAAGCCATTATTGATGTTGGCGGCGTGGGGTATCTGCTGCAATGCGGATCTCGAACGCTAGGAAACCTTGGCGTTGGTGAGACGGTCTGCTTGCATGTTGAAACTCATGTTCGCGAACAAGCTATCACGCTTTACGGCTTTCATAGCGAGGAAGAGCGCGCTTGGTTTGTGCGTCTTCAATCCGTGCAAGGCGTAGGGCCCAAAGCGGCGCTCGCGATATTGGATATTTTGACGCCCGGGCAGATTTTATCCGCAGCGAGCCTTGAAGATAAATCCGCCTTTGCGCGCGCCAAGGGTATCGGGCCTAAATCCGCGAGCCGGATAGCGACGGAGCTTTCGGGCAAACCCGCGCCCGCGGGCAGGGGTTTTCAGCCTGTTTTCACCAAGCCAAGCGGCGGAACACCGTCTGAGGCCGAGCGCAATGAAGGCCTTTCTGATATGCAGCTGCGTAATGACGCGGTTTCCGCACTGGAAAATCTAGGTATTGGGCAATCCGATGCCTTGCGAGCCGTGGCCTCCGCCTATAACACTTTCCTCGAAGACCCGCCGCTAGATGATTTGATTAAGATGGCGCTGAAAGAGTTGAGCAAATAAGTGGACGATGAGAGCCGCATAATAGGCGCAGACAGCCAAATCGGGGATGGGCGTGATCGCGCGCTGCGGCCCTTATCCTTTGACGATTTTGTCGGGCAAAAGGGCGCGATTAAAAACCTGAAAGTCTATGTTGAAGCGGCAAGGCGGCGCGAAGAGCCTCTGGATCATTTGCTCCTCTCGGGCCCGCCCGGATTGGGTAAGACAACGCTGAGCCAAATCGTGGCACGAGAGCTGGGCGTAAATTTTCGCTCCACCTCAGGCCCCATTATTTCAAAGGCTGGTGATTTGGCGGCTTTGCTGACCAATCTCGAACCCCGTGATGTTCTCTTTATTGATGAAATTCATCGCCTAAGCCCCGTAGTCGAAGAAGTGCTTTATCCCGCGATGGAAGATTTCGAACTCGACCTGATTATAGGGGAGGGGCCGGCCGCGCGTTCTATCAAAATTGACCTTGCGCCTTTCACCCTCATCGGGGCGACAACACGGGCAGGGCTTCTCGCAACGCCTCTGCGCGATCGCTTTGGCATTCCCGTGCGGCTCGAATTTTACGATACCGAAGAGCTCACCAAGATTGTTCTGCGCGGGGCGAGTAAGCTCGGCATGGATATGACTGCGGATGGCGGCCGCGAAATTGCCCGCCGCGCG